>JAZQRG010000612.1:0-10596 GCA_045629445.1 Mycetocola sp.
TAGAGCAGGCGGCTCGCCATCATCATGTTGATCAGCGCGGTGTTGGCGACCGCGAACATCGAGATGAACGGCAAGAGCGCGTTGATCGGGAAGCCGGGCGCTGCCGCCTCGACCGCGGTGACGAGCGGTGTCTCACTGCCCACGAGGTCTCCGATGGGGACCAGAGCAACCACGGTGATTGACACCAGCACGTAGATCACAGCGGCGATGCCGAGTCCGCCCAGCATCATCTTCGGGAAAATGCGGCTGGGATCCTTCGTCTCCTCTGCCATGTTCACCGAGTCTTCGAAGCCGACCATGGCGAAGAAGGCCAGCGACGTCGCTGTGCTGACCGCGAGCAGGACGTTCTTGTCGTCCGGGGTTTCGAAGGCGACGACCCTCGACCAGTCGGCGTTGCCGCCGGCGATAGCCCACATGCCGATGAGGATTACGAGGAGCAGACCGGACAGCTCGACGAGGGTCAGGAGAACGTTGAGCCAGACACTCTCGGCAACACCGCGCAGGTTGACCACCATGATCAGCAGGATGAACGCGAGCGCGATGAACATCGTCAGTACGGTGTCGTCGGGCAGGGTGAACGCCACGGCGAGGTTCGCCGCAAACGCACGGGACGCCGTCGACGCCGACGTGATCCCCGAACTCATCACGATGAAGCACACGATGAAGGTGAAGAAGTGGATGCCGAATGCCTTATGCGTATACAGCGCGGCACCCGCAGCCTGCGGGAACTTCGTCACGAGTTCCAGGTAGGAGAACGCTGTCACCGTTGCCACAGCGAATGCGAGAAGGAACGGCAGCCAGGCGGCCCCGCCGACCTCGGCCGCGACCTGCCCGGTGAGCGCGTAGATGCCCGTTCCGAGGATGTCGCCGACGATGAACAGAAGCAAAAGACCGGGTCCGAGCACCCGTTTGAGCTCGGGCTGCTCCGGTGCGACAGTCTTGACGACTTGCGTCCAGGACGGATCACTCATTTTGTGCCCCTTCGTCGGAGACCTAGCCGACCATATCCTTCGGGCTACGGCAACCCTTTTTCGACGAGACGCCGCGGACGCTCGTCTCATCGATCCCTGTAGGCCGGCTCACAACGGATGCGAATCCGCGTTTAGCTCGACATTGTCACGATGTCTCTGTCGAACGATCGACCGCCGAGATGAGCGCGTCAACCGCGTTCAGCAGTTCGTGGAGCGCCTGCCGTTCGATGGAGTCCTCGCGCAGCTGCTGAACCGCGAAGGTCGCCGCGTTCGCGTACTTCCGAGCGTCGGCGATGAATGACTGTGATTCGAAGTCGGTCATGGCGATCCTTTCGTGGGTATGCCCTGAGGGCACCAATACGTCACCGGCGATGACGTAAAGGTCACTCTTCCAGCACCGATGACGGGAACGTAAGGCCCTAAAGTCCCGAAGTTTCGCCCCAGCCGTCAGCCCTTGACCGCCCCCTCCATGACTCCGGCAACGAGCTGCTTGCCCGCGATCGCCAGCACGAGCAGGAGAGGCACAGCGACCAGGAAGACGCCCGCCATCACGAGCCCGGTATCAGAGGTGAACGCACCACGGAGCTGCGGGACCACGAGCGGCATCGTCAGTTGCGACCGCATCACCACCGACGGCCAGAAGAAGCTGTTCCACGAACCGATGAAGGTGAACAGGGCCAGCGTTGCCGCTCCTGGCCGTGCGGCCGGCAATGCGATCGACCAGAAGATACGGAACATTGAAGCGCCATCGACGCGTGCCGCCTCGATCAGTTCGAACGGGAGAGCTTCCTTGAGGTACTGCGTCATCCAGAACACGCCGAAAGCACCGATGAGTCCCGGCACCGTGAGCGCGAGGAGAGAGTCGATCCAGCCGAACTCGTTCATCATGACGAACATCGGGATGGTGCCGATCTGCGCGGGGATCACCATCGTGCCGATCACCGCGAAGTAGAGCGCCTGCCGACCGCGGAATCTCAGCTTCGAGAAAGTGAACCCGGCAAGCGTGGCGAAGAACACCGTCGAAGCACTGACCGACACCGCAACAAGCAGCGAGTTCGCGAATGCCACCCAGATGCTGAATTGCTCGGCCGCGAAGACCTGCCCGAAGTTCTCGAGCAACGTCAGTGTCGGCAGCCACGTAGGCAGCGTACCGACCGATCGGGCGATCTCGGTCGTGCTCGATGAGCCGTACATCGCAGCGGCATAGAGCGGGAAAACCGAGACGACGAAAACAGCGGCGAGGATGACATAGGTCACCCACCCCGGGCGCTTCACCGACGGGTTGTGGCTGGCCGACTTGCCCCTGGCCGCACGCTTCCGAGCGTACCTGGCGGCGCCTTTACCCGCCGTGTTCTCGATGTATGCCGTGCTCATCGGTGATCTCCTTCGACTGCATCGTTCGCGCGTGCCGACTGCCGTGCCCCAGACTGGAGCGTTGACGCCTTCCGAAGGGATCGCGGCATCCGCTTGGTACCTGAATCAGATGACGCGATGACGCGCGTGAACAGGATGTTCAGAAGCGACAACGCCAGGATGATGACGGCGAAGATCCAGCCAACCGCAGCCGCCTGCCCCAGCCGGTCCTGCCAGTCGCCAAATCCGAGGTTATAGAGGTAGAGAACGACGGTGGTCCACTGGTTGTCGGCGCCGCCGGTGCCGCCGCCCGTCCCACCGCCGTCGAACATCCGAGCCTCGTCGAAAATCTCGAGCCCTCCGATCGTCATGGTCAGGATGACGAAGATCAGCGTCGGACGGATGCCGGGAATGGTCACCGAGAAGAACTGCCGCACGCGTCCGGCACCGTCAACAGTGGCGGCCTCGTAGAGGTCTCGCGGAACGGCTTGCATCGCAGCGAGGAAAATCAACGCGTTGTAGCCCGTCCAGCGGAAGATGACCATAGACCCGATCGCGATGTGCGACAACTGGCGGTCCTGGAAGAACGGCGAGCTGTACTCGGTGAAGAGGCCGAGGTCGTGCAGGTTCGGCACCAGAAGGCCGAACTGGCCGTACACCTGCCCGAAGATCATCGACGTGGCAACGGGCATCACGACGAATGGAATGAGAACGCTCATCCGCCAGAAGGTACGGGCCCGGAGATTCTGGTCGAGAATCGACGCAATCACCAGGGCAAGGATGAGCTGCGGGATGCCGCCCCACAGGAAGATCGAGAAAGTGTTTTCGAGCGACCGCCAGAACAGCGGCTGGCGTAACACCCACGCGAAGTTGTCGAGGCCGACGAAGTCGCCCATCCCGGAGCGGCGGTGCCAGTCATGAAGCGCGACGACAACGTTGAAGACGAGGGGGAAGGCACCGAAGACCGCGAAGACAATGAAGAACGGCGAGATGTAGAGGTAGGGCGAGACCTTGATGTCCCAGCGCGACAGGCGCTGCCCCCAACCGACGCGGCGCGCGATGCGCGGGGCCGCTGTAGCCAATGTATCGGTAGCCAAGGCTCGAGCCTTTCGTGAGTTCTGTGGGGTGAAGGGGTGTATCCCGACCCGGCCCTCGACAATCGAGGGCCGGGTCGGGATGGTCAGATCAGTCGGCCGTCTCGAAGCCGAGGGCGTCGAAGTCGCTGACAACCGACTCCCAGGCCTCCTCCGGTGTCGCTCCGCCGGACTCGACGAGCGAGATACCGTCGGTGACGAGCGACTGGATGCCAGCGAAGTTTTCACCGCGGAAGCCACCAGCCGCAGAGTCACCGGCCGCTGACGCGAGGTCGCCATAGACCTGGCCGAGACGCTGTCCGCCGTAGAACTCGTTTTCCGTTTCAGCGATATCCGGGCTGGCGATGGCATCCACCTGCGAGGGGAACTGACCCGTCTCGTGGAACCACTGCACAGCTGCCTCTGGCGAGGTCAGGTAGTCGGCCAGCTTGACGGCCCAGCCGGTGTTTTCGCCGGTGGACGGGACCGAGAAGAACGACCCACCCCAGTTGCCGCCGCCGTCCGGGAACGTGCTTGACACACGCCATCCCTCGATGCCGTCAGCATTGTCCGCGATGATCCCGGTCATCCACGCCGGGGTAACCACCGTTGCCCACTGGCGATTCTGGAAGCCGGCGCCCCAGTCGGCATGACCGATCGGGATGCCGGCCGAGACACCGTCCGCCGCGGCATCCGCAAACGTCATGAAGAGTTCCTTGACCTCTGCATTGTCAGCGATGTTGTACGGGTCACCCGACTCCGGGTCTTCAAACGCGGCGGGAAGAAGGTTGATCGCCGCCTGGAAGGCGCTTGAAAGCGAGTCGATGAAGTAGTTATCGGATGTCGCGACGTAGGCGCGGCCCGCATCGAGGAATGATTCCCATGTGGCAGCGTCACCGCCGATGAACTCGCCGAACACCTCCGGGTCGGCAGCAACGCCGGCAGCCGTCGTCATGTCCTGGTTGAACGCGATACCGAGCGGGCCGATGTCAGTGCCGTACCCGGTGATCGCGCCATCGACCGAGCCCTGCTCGACCTTCCAGTCGACCCAGCGACCGGGAACATCGGGCAGTTCCACCCAGTCGTCCGGCGCGGCCATCATTTCGGTCCACCAGTCGAGTTCGATCAGGTGAACGTCCGAAAGACCGGCTCCTCCGGATGACAGTCCGTTGCGAAGCACCGTCTGTGCCGATGCGCCGTCGGGGAACGACTCAACGGCAACCTTAATTCCGTATTCTTCCTCGAACGATTTGAGCAGCTCCGGCGGGAAATCCATCCAGGCGGCGACGGTCAGTTTCTCTGGCTTATTGGCGTCGCTCGCCTCTTCGCCGCCGCCCGATCCGCCACCTCCTCCTGTGCAGGAGGTCAGAGCGAGCGCGACCGCCGCGAACGCGGCGATTCCTGCTGATCTCTTCGTAAATCTCATGATGCGGGTCCTTTCACTACTTCGTCGTACGTGGAATTCATCGGGGTTGAGGTGTAACAGGGAAAAGAGACATGACGGCCCAGGGCTCGAGTCGAAGGTGAATCGAGAGAACACCGTCGGCGTCAACGGTGAGCGTGCTTCGATCCAGCGCGTCCGCGACCAGGGCGAGATCGGCAACGTCCTGTCGCGAGAGGTTGAGTGGCTCGCCCATCCGGTGCCACGCCGCTGCGACATCCCCGTGCTCCTGATCGAGAATCTCGACGCCATAAACGTCGCCAGGACGAAGGCCGCCGACCGTGTGGGTGATGAGCCTCGCCGGCCCTTCGTCAGCAAGATGTTGCGTCTGGGCGTGGGAGTTCGCGGTGCCGACCGACCTTGCGGCCATGGAATCCGGGTAGTTGAAGAACAGCGCAGCGATGCCGTCACTCTCCGTGCGGGTGATGATGCCGTGCTCCGTTTGCATCGCAATCCGGCCGCCAAGCCGGTTGAGCATCGCCATCGCGTGGAACGTCGGCTTATGGATGCCCTGCTCGTTGACGAAACCGAAACCGCCGTGGAATGGGCCGATGCCGCCGCCGCCCTCTTCGAACACGTCAGTGAATGCCCAGTAGGAGATCGAGTCGGCGAGGTCGTGGCACTGGAGGAAAACGCGCGCGATGTAGGTCGCGGCGAACACCGTGTCGTGCATCCGGTCACGGCTCGACGGGGATGTCGACCATTCGGTGATGTGCAGTTCGGCGTCCGGATACGGCGACTCAGCGATGATCCGCCGCATAACGACGAGGTCGTTGCGCGTCGCGTCACGTTGCCGGCTGATCGAGCGACCGACACCCTGGGTGTCGAAGGCGAAGTCAGTGGGATACAGGTGGGTGGAGAGAAAGTCGATGGGAAGATCGCGTTCAGCGCAGTAGTCGATGAACTCATGGATCCATACCGGCTTCCATGGCAGATTCTCGGGATCCGGAGCCTCCGCGGTTGCGGACTCCACCGACCTGTCGTGGTACTCACCGTCGTAGCGCGCGTCTGGCACGAAAACCGACGAGGATGGTCCCCCGACCCGAAGTTCAGGGTCGATGGCCTTAATCGCCTTCGCCGTCTCCGCGTACAGCTCGAAGTACTCGGTCCTCGTGCCGGTCCAGAAGTGCGGCACGAGGTTCGGCTCGTTCCAGACCTCGAACGGCCAGGTACGCACTTCATCGATGCCATAGCGCTCGATCCAGTGCTCGATGGTGGCGGTGACGAGCGCTACCCACGCTCCCATATCGTTCGGAGGACTGCAGTGTGCCTTCCACCAGAACAGCGTCTCGGTCTGTGTCGCGAGTTCCCGCGGCATGAACCCGAGTTCGACAAACGGACGTGCGCCGGCGTCGAGGATAGCGTCGAACGCCTTGTCGACGTAAGCGAAGGTGTAGACCGGTTCGGCAAGCGGGGCCGGCGGGCCGAAACCACCGCCGTTTGATGCCCGATATACGAACATGTCGTCGTGGAAGACGCCGTGGAAGCGCACGTAGCGCGCCCCGAGCACGTTCACCGCTTCTCGGAAGTGCTGCTGCCAATCTGCTCGCAGAGCTTCGTTCGCCCGACCGGCGCCAACGCACTCATTCCAGACCGGGCGAAGCACGGCATCCACAGATGCGTACCCGTCAACCGAAATGCGTGCCGATGGTGTGGCGGACATGGCGACCTCCTTTGGTCACGAACGGCAGTGCCGGTTCGTTTGGCGAAAATGTTTCGCAACTTGTATCGTTCGGTTCATCGTAGGTATCCCTGTCTCGTCTGTCAATAGGTTGGGCGATCCAACGAATTCGTCGATGAATCGGATCCGAATACCGTGGCGATCCGAAATATTTTCGCTAGGATGACCGCATGACAAGAGATGCGGCAGGGCGAAGAACGACTCTGGAGGATGTCGCCGCGGCCGTGGGCGTCTCAAAGGCGACCGTCTCAAAAGCCCTCAACGGGCGCGACGACATCTCGCCAGACACCCGCGAACGGGTCCTTGCCGCGATTGCCAGGCTGGAGTACCGCCCCACAACAGTTGCGGCCGCCATTGCCCCACGTCGTGCGCTCGCCATTGTCTTCGATGTTCCCGCCTCGCCCTACATCCTCGGGGTCCTTCAGGGCGCGCTGGCGGAAGCCACCGACTCCCACGTCGATCTGCTTATCCGGTTGGCCCCTGAGCGCACGTCCCGCACGCATCGAGCGGTGGCGCGCGACTGGATTGCCGACCAGCGGGCGGCTGGCGTTGTCGGCATCATCGGCCTTACCCTTTCTGAACCGGACGGCCTGATCGACGCGGCGAGCGACGCGAGCCTGCCGTTTCTCATCGTTGACCCGGTCGACACCCGGAATCGCCGCATGGTCAGCGTTGGATCAAGCAACTGGTCGGGCGCGCGCACCGCAGCTGAACACCTCATCAGCCTCGGTCATCGTCGCATCGCCTGGATCGGGGGTCCTGAAGCCTCAGATGCTGCGCGCGACCGACGGCTCGGCTATCAGGCAGCGCTCGACTCGGCTGGTCTGCCGGTTGACCCTGCCCTCATTCGGTCAGGACCGTTTGCCGTTGCCACCGGGGCCGATCGAGCGCTGGAGCTGTTGAGGTCAGCGCACCCTCCGACAGCGATTATGGCCGGCGACGACGAGATCGCTGTCGGTGTCCTCGCGACGGCACACGCGCTGGGCATCCCGGTCCCGGAAAAACTGAGCGTCACGGGTTTCGATGACACACCCCAGGCCGCCTGGACCACTCCCCCACTGACCACGGTCTACCAGCACCTCGCGGGCATGGGCGCAATGGCAGTCCAGACCGTCCTCGTCATGGCCGACGGTCGCCGCCCGTCCTCCCGCCATGTCGAACTCGCGACGTCACTGACCGTACGCGACAGCACCGCCGTTGCTCCCGCTGCCGACTGATCGAGGTCGCGGTTAGCCGATTGACTCCACCGCCGCCCGAATAGCCGCGAGGGTCACGTCCGGCCGCGACACCATGGAAACGTGGGACGCATCGACCTCGGTGATCGTCGCGCCCGCTCGCTCAGCCATGCGGCGCTGCGTGGCGATCGGGATCACGCGATCCTCAGTTCCCAGCACCGCCCAACTTGGGATGGACGCCCACGCTGGAGCCGCTGACGGCGTCACGTTGGCGACGAAGGATGCCGGTCGTTGCGTTGCAACGATGAGCAAGCGATCCACTTCAGGCAGGTCCTGCGCGAACGCGGTATGCACTGTTTCCGGTTTCAGGAACGCCTCAGCGGCGCCTGCCGGAGCGCCCGGGTAGCCTGCAACGTCGAGCACCGTGGTCGGATCGGCGACGGCGAGCGCTGACCCCGAACCCTCGAGGAGGCTGACGACCGTTTCGCCCTCGTCCGGGATGAAAGCGTCGACGTAGACGAGCGCCCTCACGTCACCCCCCTGACCGCCAGCGTTGGTGATGACCGCACCACCGTAGGAGTGACCGACGAGCACGACCGGACCCGTCGTGCGCTGCGCGAGAAACGACGCAATATAGGCAGCGTCGGCCGTCAACCCACGAAGCTCATTCGGCGGGGCCAGTACCGTATAGCCCTCTGCCTGGAGAGGAGCGATGACGGCGTTCCAGCTGGATGCATCCGCCCACGCACCGTGGACGAGGACGATCGTCGGCTTGTTGCTTTCTGGCATTTCGACTTCCATTCACTCATGTCGCCGGAACGACTCGATGGGTCACGTCCCGTGTGGTGCCAGACGCTGGCGTCCAATATAGGGGCCACCCCTCGAAGCCGGAAGGGGTCGTCCTGATTCCGGGAGCCAGCACCGGCTATCCATGGAAACCGCCGCTCGTGAACCAAAAAGGACCCTCGGTTTCAAGAAACCGAGGGTCCAGGCGCACCGCAGCCGCAGATTACTGCCGGTCGAGCCGCTCCGCGACCTCGGGCGGGAAGCCGCCGGTTGCAATCGGGCCCCAGCGCGTCGGAGTGATCCGGATCAGCGACTTGTCCTGAACGGCCATGGCCCGTCGGTATTCGTCCCAGTCCGGGTGCTCGCCGGCGATGCACCGGTAGTAGTCGACGAGGCCGTCAGCGGCCTCGGGCATGTGCAGGACTTCGGCGTCACCGTCGACCTGCACCCACGGGCCATCCCAGTCGTCGGAGAATACGACGACGGATGCCTGCGGATTGCGGCTGGCGTTCCGCGTCTTGCTTCGAGCGGGATACGTCGAGATCACAATTCGGCCCTCGGCGTCGACGCCACCGGTTACCGGGGACATCTGGGGCCTGCCGTCCGCACGCGTGGTTGCCAGAAGCATCCGGT
The DNA here is from genome assembly GCA_045629445.1 of Mycetocola sp. Taxonomy (GTDB): domain Bacteria; phylum Actinomycetota; class Actinomycetes; order Actinomycetales; family Microbacteriaceae; genus Mycetocola_A. The sequence continues at coordinate 9,114 of JAZQRG010000612.1, forward strand.
GACGCGGTCGGACAAAGTCGAGGACCTTCTCGCGGTCGACGGTGGTTGAGGTTGCAATCGTTCGAGCCATTCCCTGACTCTATCGCCCGCGCTTTTGTCTGTCTCCGCTCGCTCTGCTTCAGGGCGCGATGACTTAGCTGACGTGGATTACGGGCCGCGCTTTTACATCTCGTTCAGCTTCGCGGAGCACTTCCCTGGTCACCGGCGCAACTTCGCCGGTACCGAAGAAGAGAAACTTCAACATGTTGGAGATGGGATTACCTTCCGTCCACTGGAAGTACGCGTTGGGAACAACGCCGGTGAGATCACGAATCCGCAGAAGGACCGCAGCCAGCGTGTTGGGAATGTTGCCGCTCTTGACGGTGAGGACGCGGTAGCCGTACCGCACTGTGCCCTCCACGACGAGCTCTTCCTCGAATTCGGAGGAGTCGGCAGGAAGCACTTCGAGGAAGATGATTTTCGAGTTCCGCGGGATGTGGGAGTAGCGCCGTTCGTCATCGTTCTTGCTGCGGTATTCCTCTGCACTCCCGTCGTCAGGCTCATGGGCGACGATCCGGATGACCCCTCGCTCGGCGTCGTCGTTGATGAAGGTGCGTGCGTCCAGATCGAAGTTCACGTCCGTCGCACGGATTTCGAAGGACCTGCGGACCCGGGATGTCGCCGAAATTATGATGATGCCGAGGATGAAGAGGAGGGCGATTCGCAGCCCGTCTGGACGCTCAACGATGTTCAGCACGGTTGTGTATGTGAACACAAGCGCGATAGCACCGAAGCCAATCGTGAGCCTGGTTTGCTTCTTCCGCCGCGCAGACAGGGTGACGGCCACCGAGGCTGATGTGATCAATACCAGCACGCCCGTTGCGTATGCACCACCCTGCGCGTTGACGTCTGCCTCGAAGACAATGGTCACGAGGAAGGCGATCGACGTGAAGACGAGAACCAGCGGCCGTACCGCGCGCGACCACTGGGGTGCCATCCCATACCTGGGCAGGTAGCGCGGCACGAGGTTCAAGAGACCAGCCATCGCGGAGGCTCCCGCAAACCACAGGATGGCAATGGTGCTGATGTCGTAGATGGTCCCGAACCCGGTGCCGAGGTACTCGTGTGCCAGGTAGGCCAGTGCCCTGCCGTTGGCTTCTCCCCCGGTCTGGAATTCCTCGGCGGGGATCAGGAAAGTCGTCACGATGCTTGACGAGATCAGGAACCCGCTCATGATGAGCGCCGCGGTTGTCAACAGGCGTGTCGCGCCGCGAATCCGACCTGTCGGATTCGCGGGAGTGTCGCCTGGCTCTCCTGAAATCTGGGGCATGACCGCAACGCCCGTTTCGAAACCGGAAAGCCCGAGGGCAAGTTTGAGGAACACGATCAATGCGATCCCGATCATGACCAGCGGATTACCGTGTTGCGTCGTGAGCGCAGCCCACCAGTCGGTGACGACCAACGGGTTATCGGCGATGTGCGCAGCTGAGACAACGATCACGAC
>JAZQRG010000613.1:0-3067 GCA_045629445.1 Mycetocola sp.
CGGCGGCTACTGGATCACTCACCGCGACCTGCAGCTGAACCCCGACACCCGCACCGTGCTCATCGGCGGGCAGAATGTCGAACTCACCCGTACCGAGTTCGATCTGTTGGCGACCCTGATGGAATCCAAGCGCCGGGTGCGCAGCAAGGCAGACCTGACGCTCGTGCTGCGCGGCGAGTCGTATGTCACGTCGTACTACGTCGGCGAGGCCGACAAACGAGCCGTCGAGGCGCACATGACGAACCTCCGCCGGAAGCTCGCCGACAACCCCGGCAACCCGCGCTACATCGAGACCGTGCGCGGTGTCGGCTACCGGCTGACCACAGAACTGCTCGCGCCGTAACCGTCGTCGCGACGGGGCCTCGTGCCGGGCTAAGGGACCCGCGAACCGGAGCCACTTCCGGGGTTCAAAGCGTGAGCCGAGCCGCGGCCTCTGCCTGAATGGTCCGTCGTGCCACGTCGAGATAATTAAGCACGGCCGGGTTCGTCTCGTTCTTTCGATACCGGAAGGCGAGCGGCGTGCGCACGTCTGGGTCGGTGATCGTAATCCACCGCGCACCGTGCACAGTGACGCGATGGAACATGTCCGAGAGCATCGCCACCCCCACGTTTGCGGCAGCGAGAGCGACGTGGGCTGAGAGCTCCCTCACCTCGTGCGATGACGTCGGATAGAAGCCGGCCTGGGCGCACGCCGAGATCATGGACGAGTGCAATGCACTCGGCGGATTGGACGGGTGACCGATGAAAACGTCGTCCCGGAACGCTGAAAGCGGTGCAGCGCCGATATCGGCGAGCGGGTGGTCCTCCGACACGACGAGGGCGAGGCGGTATTCCGCTACCTCCTCGAAGACGAATTCCTTGTCTTGATAGCTGGAATAGGCAAGATGGCTGACGTCGATCGCGCGGTTGCGCAGCAGTTCGAACTGGGTCCGGTCAGTGGGCACGATTCGCTGCACATCGATGTCGAGCCCCGGGCGCTCACGCTTCATAGAACGCGCGATCGCCGGAAGCAGGTCCAGCAACTGCATGCCGCCAAAACCCACACGCACCGATCCGACCTCTCCGTCACCGGCGCGCTGGGTGTCGACGGCAGCACGCTGAGCATCCGCCAGAAGTTGGCGCGCATGCTCGAACAGGGTTCTGCCGGCGTTCGTCAGCGACACGGATCGAGTCGATCGCTCGAACAGCCGGACTCCTAGGTGCGACTCAAGATGCCGGATCTGCTGCGACAACGGAGACTGAGCGATCCTCAGTCTCTCGGCGGCACGGGTGAAGTTCAGTTCCTCCGCAACCACGACGAAGCTCGTCAAGTGCCGCAATTCCATACCGCGCCTCCCATTCAGTGCCCAAGCGGCATAATCGCGGCACGTATTGATCTTAGACAACTAAATGGAATGGTCATACCTTCGGACGAGCGCGTGAGCGCATCAACGCTTGAGACCCATCCAGTGCGAAGGAGCACGCCTGACATGAACCGTACGCCAACTGTTGCTGTGCCCAGCAAGCAGACTGAACGACGAACCGTGCTTGCGGGCACCGTCGGCACCATTCTCGAGTGGTATGACTACGGTCTGTATGGAACGGCGTCTGCGCTGATCTTCGGACAGTTGTTCTTCAGCACGCTGAGTCCGCAGACAGCTGTGCTCGCCTCATTCGCTACCTTCGGCGTCGGGTTCCTCGCCCGCCCACTTGGCGGGATCATCCTCGGTCAGCTCGGCGACCGTCTCGGACGCAAAGCGGTGCTCGTCATCTGCGTCGCTCTCATCGCCGGGGCGACGGCCCTCATGGGCTGCCTCCCGACCTTCGATCAGGTCGGTATCCTCGCGCCGGTGCTGCTCGTCGTCCTGCGCTTCGCTCAGGGCTTCGGCACGGGTGTCGAGCTCGCAGCGTCCCTCACTGTCGTGTCGGAAGGGACGAAGAAGGAGCGCCGAGGCTTCCTCACCTCGATCGCCTTCAGCGGGCAGTTCATCGGCAGCTCTCTCGCTTCGGTCATCTTCCTCCTCATGACCAACCTGCCGACCGAGCAGTTCATGTCCTGGGGCTGGCGAGTACCGTTCCTGCTCAGCCTCGTCGGACTCGTGTTCGCCATCGTCGTTCGCCTCGGCCTCGAGGAATCCGCTGAATTCACTGCCGCGAAGGCCAATAGCGCTGGACTGCGCTCACCGCTCGTCGAAGCATGGAAGCACAGCCGACGGAACCTGCTCGCGGGATTCCTCATCCCCGCGGGGCAACTGGTCTGCACCTACATGACCTCGACGTTCACGATGAGCTACATCAGCGGGAATCTGGGAATGGCGATGCAGATGGCAGCCGTCTTCCCGCTCGTGTTGTCGATGGTCACCATCATCACCATCCCCATCGTCGGCAAGCTCGTCGACCGCTTCGGGGCGCGCACGATCTTCACGTTCGGCATCATCTTCACGTCGCTCTACGCCTTCCCGTACTTCCTGCTGCTTAACACGAAGATCGAAGCCGTCGTCTTCATCGCCGGGATCCTCATGCCGTCGGAGGCATCCGTCACCTTGCTCGTGCCGCAGGGCAAGTACACGCCGACGCTATTCCCCGCCGGCCACCGGCTCGCGGGATTTGCCGTGTCGCGGGAGTTCGCCACCGCCCTTTTCGCCGGACCCACGCCGTTCATCGCCTCAGGCCTCGTTCTGCTGTCGGGCGGAACACCGTGGCTCGTCGCCGCTCTGCTCATCGTCGCGCAGCTCGTTGCCTACATCGGTCTGCGAATCTCGCGTCCCCGTGACGACAACGAACCCGCGACCGCCGGAGAGCTGGTGGAGGCATAATGGCGGTCCGGTTTTCCGACAACGACATCATCCTGTCGATGTTCGGCACGATCCCCGATCCCCTTGTCGCGGAAGCGCTCGGACGCGTCGGCTTCGACGCGGTCATCGTCGACTTCCAGCACGGGCTCCCGACGGCATCAGATGTCGCGGCAATCGCCAGAGCATACGAGACAACGGGCACCGCGATGCTGGCACGTGTGCCGTGGAATCGCCCCGAGTTGATCGGCTCGACCCTCGACCGCGGTGTGGCCGGGGTGGTCGTTCCTCTCGTC
>JAZQRG010000614.1:0-5137 GCA_045629445.1 Mycetocola sp.
GGGCTTCGCCGACGATTGGGCCGCGGCATCCGACGATGCGGCTCGCAAACGGGTCATCGTCGACCAGGTCGCGAGCCTCACCGACCAGTCAGCCCTCGCGTGGCATGAACGACTCACGCTCGGCGGGCACTGACCGTGGCTGTGGAAGACCGTTCTGCCCAGTCCCGATCGGTAGGATAGACGGATGGCCGGCCGTATTCGTTCAAGCGACATCGAAGAGGTCAAGTCGCGCACGAACATCGCCGATATCGTCGGCGATCACGTCAGCCTCAAGTCAGCCGGAGTCGGCTCACTCAAGGGCCTCTGCCCGTTTCACGACGAGCGCAGCCCGAGCTTCCACGTGCGACCGCAGCTCGGTTTCTATCACTGCTTCGGCTGTGGTGAGTCCGGCGACGCCATCTCCTTCCTGCAGAAAATGGACCACGTCAGCTTTGCGGATGCCGTCGAGCGGCTGGCACAGCGGGTCGGCTTCACGCTCACCTACGAAGACGGCGACGGTGCCCCGAGCGACTCCACGAACCGGGCCCGTCTCCTCGCCGCGAACGCCGCGGCTGAGACGTTCTTCCAGGAGCAGCTCGCGTCGCCGGGCGCAGACCCTGGCCGCAGGTTCCTCGGCGAGCGTGGCTTCGACCACATCGCGGCAGCGCGGTTCGGAGTCGGCTTCGCACCGAAGAGCTGGGACGCACTGACCAAGCACCTCCGGTCAAAGGGGTTCAGCGTCGAGGAGATCACGACAGCGGGACTCGTGTCCCAGGGCGACAAGGGCGTGTACGACAGGTTCCGCGGCCGCTTGATCTGGCCGATCCGCGACGTTACCGGTCAGACCGTCGGCTTCGGAGCGCGCAAGCTGCTCGACGACGACAAAGGTCCCAAGTACCTCAACACCCCCGAGACACCGGTGTACCACAAGGCCCAGGTGCTCTACGGGCTCGACCTCGCCAAGCGCGACGTCTCACGCAGCCACCGCGTCGTCGTCGTCGAGGGCTACACCGACGTGATGGCGTGCCACCTCGCCGGAGTTACGACCGCGGTCGCGACGTGCGGCACCTCATTCGGCGTCGACCACATCAAAACGCTTCGGCGCGTGATGGGCGATGACACGGCCAACGGTGAGGTCATCTTCACCTTCGACCCGGATGCCGCCGGTCAGAAGGCAGCGATGCGTGCGTTCGCCGAGGAGCGCCGGTTCTCGGCTCAGACCTACGTCGCCGTCGCCCCCGACGGACTCGACCCGTGCGACCTCCGCCTCAACCGCGGAGACGACGCCGTTCGCCGGCTCGTCGACAACAAAGAGCCGATGTTCGAGTTCGTCATCCGTCAGACCCTCGCGAGCTTCGATCTCGAAACCGTCGAGGGCCGGGTTGCCGCACTCCGTGCATCCGCACCGGTCATCGCGGACATCCGTGATCCCTCCCTCCGGCCCGGCTACACCCGCGTGCTCGCCCGTCACCTCGGCGTCGACCTGCCCGAGGTTCAGGCCGCGGTGTCCCGAGCATCGAGGGGTGCCCTCGGCGCCGCGCAGGATGCAGGCGCACGCCAGCCAGGCCCCGACGGCGTTGTTCCGGAGCGCCCGGTCTCGATCCGCGACTTGCCCCGTGACCCCGCGACCCGGCTCGAGCGGGACGCGCTCATGGCGATCCTTCAGCACCCGGCACTCGCCGGTCGTGAACTCGTCCAGCGGGCCATGCTCACGACGTTCGTCAACCAGAGCCTCGCGGTCGTGCGAGACGCAATCGCGGCGAGCATGGATGCTTTCGGTACCGACGGGTGGTTCACGCGCGTGACCGAGATGGTGCCGACCCCGATGATCGGCATTGTGCAGCAACTCGCCGTCGCGCCGATCCCCGAGCGGTCTGAGCGGGACCTGACCGCGTATGTTCGCGAGATCACCGTCGCACTCGTCGACCGTGAGCTGCTTCGCCAGTCCCACGAATTACTGGGCCGCCTGCAGCGCGTTGACCCGAAGGAACGCGAGGGATACCGGGCCCTCCAGGCGCAACTGATGGCGCTCGAGGGCGAGCGCAGGGCGCTCCGCGAGGGGTAACCGGCGCGGTTTCCCGAACGATCGTCGTGCCGTAAGGCAGGATGGAACCATGAGTTCACCGGGAAACACAGGCGGAGCGGCCGTTGTGGTCGACGATCTGACGATCGACTACCCGGCACACAGGGCCAGTCCTGCGCACCGCGCCGTCGACGGTGTCAGCCTCACCGTTGCGGATGATGAGGTCATCGGCATCATCGGTGAGTCAGGTTCGGGCAAGTCGACGCTCGCTCGCGTGCTCGCCGGTGACCTGACAAGCCCACGTGGCACCGATTCGCCACCGGTGATCTCCGGCGGCGAAGCGCACGTCCTCGGTCATGCCCTCCGAGGCATCCGTCGACGGGAACTCACGCAGCTGACATTCCACGTGGCATATTTGCCGCAGGATGCCGCGGCGCGGCTTGCTCCGGAGCTGACGGTGGCCGAATTAGTCGGGGAACCGATCCTCGCGCGAGACAAGCGGTACAACGCCAAGGCGGTTGGGCTCCGGGTCGCCACGATGCTCGACCAGGTGCAGTTGCCGCTTGCCGTCCTCGACAAATACCCGTTCGAGCTCTCCAGTGGCCAGAGGCAGCGGGTCGCGATTGCACGCTCCCTCGTGCTCGGTCCGCGCCTGTGGATTGCTGACGAGCCCACAGCCGGCATCGACGTGACGGTTCGAGGTTCGATCAGCGAGCTGATCGAACGGATGCGCCTGGATGGAAGTTTCTCGGCAATTCTCGTGAGCCACGATCTTTCACTGCTGAGGCACACGACGCGTCGAGTTGTCGCACTGCACTCGGGCCGGATTGTCGGGCTTGCGCCGATCGACGCGTTGCTCAGCGAACGGTCGCACCCGTTCCTGGCCGGCTTCGCTGAGGCCGCGGAGCAGCCACATGCCGACGCGAATCGCCCGGCCTGACGTGCTCGATTTTGTGTTTCGCAAAGCTTTGGTAAAGTAGCTACGCAACAAAGTATTCCTCGATAGCTCAATTGGCAGAGCAATCGGCTGTTAACCGGTAGGTTCTTGGTTCGAGTCCAAGTCGAGGAGCGAAAAGGCCACAAGGGCTCCACCCCTGTGGCCTTTTTTCATGCCCGGATTCGCCGAGATCGACAGCGTTTTCCTCGCGATCTGAAAACGGCGCTGCTTCCGGAAATTTCCGCGAGCGGCGCCGTTCTGTTTTTTCTGCCTGGTTCAGGCGTCGAGGTCGTCCACGCCGGGCATCCAGCTCTCGCCGGGAACACCCCAGCCCATCTTCTTCGTAATCTTGGCGACGAGCTTGCGGTCATGCCGTCCCAGTCGGTCGACGTAGAGGTACCCGTCGAGATGGTCGTACTCGTGCTGCAGGATGCGTGCCCGCCAGCCACTCACCCTCAGCTCGACCGGGTTCTGGTCGAGGTCGACGCCGGTAACGATCGCGTCGTCGCCGCGACGGAGCGGGAATCGCTCGCCGGGGAAGGACAGGCATCCCTCTGATTCTTCTTCCTCGTCAGGCTCGCCCGCCGGAGGGGGAGTGATCCACAGCTCGGGGTTGATGACGACCCCGCGCCACGGCCCGAACTCGTCGGTGTCATAGCCGTAGACGAAAAGCCGGAGCCCAACACCCACCTGCGGAGCGGCAAGACCGACGCCTGGCGCGGCATCCATCGTCTCGAACATGTCGGATACGAGCTGCCGGAGCGAGTCGTCAAAGTCGGTGACGGGCTCGGCGGGGGAATGCAAAACGGGATCACCCGTGATGCGAATGGGGAGAATAGCCATTCGTTGAGCCTAACCAAGACCCGCCCGTTGTAGGCTCGCAGCGTGATGTTTGCGAACAACGACTTCAGCGATCTGACGACAGAGTTCGTTCGCAACCCCAGCCAGCTCATCGGTATCCCACTCGCCATCATTGGCGCTGTGTTCCTTTCTCTCGGCGCGCAGTTCCAGCACCGGGGTGTGACCAAGGTCGAATCGAACAGCGGCGTCGACGCAACGAGCGGACTCAGCATCCGTCAGCTCAAGCTGCTGCTGACGCGCCCGTCCTGGGTTCTCGGCACGCTCATGCTCGGGTTCGCGATTGCATTCCAGCTCAGCGCGCTGGCCTTCTCGCCGCTCATTCTGGTTCAGCCGCTCGGCGCCATCGCCCTCGTCATCACCTCGATCCTCAATGCGCGCATCAACAAGGTGAAGCTCAACCGGCCCAGTGTGATCGCCATTTCAGCGTGTGTCGGCGGAGTGGCCCTGTTCGTCACGATTGCGGCCCTCGTGGGCGGTGAGAAGCCGGTTTCCGACATCGACCTCATCACGATCCTGATCATGCTCGGAGTCGTGCTCATTCTGATGAGCCTCGGCTTCGTTTTCTTCCGCAAGCGGGCCAAGGCGCTGTTTTACATTCTCGCGGCTGGCATCATCTACGGCTTCGTTGCGACGCTCGCCAAGGTTGTCATCAACCGGATCGTCAACGAGAACTTCGACTGGCTAACGGTGCTGTGTGTCATTGCGCTGCTCGCGGCCACTGGCCTCGGTGCGTACTTCGTGCAGACGGCATACTCCTCCGGACCGCCTGACCTCGTCATCGCCGGCCTCACCGTTGTCGACCCGATGGTCGCGGTAGCGATTGGCATCGTGGTTCTCGATGAGGCCAGCGGAGCGCCGCTCTGGGCCGTGTTCGGGTTTGCGCTTGCCGGTGCGATTGCCGTCTGGGGAGTCTTCCAACTCGCTCGGCATCATCCGCAGGTGCAGGCCTAGCCATAGTCTCCGCGGGTTCGGGATGCTGCCGCTGCCGCGTCCGTCGAACGGTCGCGAAGCCATGCCCTCGACGCGGCGTCGGTTGTGAGTGAGATGGCCTTGTCGTAGGCATCGACGGCCTCGGCGCTTCGACCCACTCTCGCGAGGAGGTGCGCGCGGGTTGCCCACGCCGGTTGGAACCGGACGACCCCGGCTGTGCCAATCGCGTCGAGCGCCGCGAGACCGGCCTCGGGACCGTCGGCCTCACCAATCACGGCTGCGAGTGCCACTTCCGCGCCGAGCGTCGGTGCGAGGGAAACCAGCGCCTCGGAGAGCGTACGCAGGGCCGTGAGGTCGACCCGTCCGTGCGCTGCCCGCGCGCAGTGCACCGACTGGATGGCCGCCTC
>JAZQRG010000615.1:0-2784 GCA_045629445.1 Mycetocola sp.
AGCACCATGCTCACGGTGAGGACGGTGCGTTCGCCGACGCTGGCGAGGACGACGATCGCGGCGAGCAGGAACGGGAAGCCGAGGAACACCTCGGTGAGGCGCGAAATCACCCAGTCGGCCCAGCCGCCGTAGAGGCCGGCGAGCGTTCCGAGGGTGATCGCGATGAGCACGGAGACGACCGTTGAGAGCACCCCGACCGAGATCGAGGTTTGGGTGCCGTAGATCACGTTGGCCCAGATGTCGCAGCCCTGAAGGTCAAGGCCGAACGGATGCTGTGAGCTCGGTGCCTGCGCGCTGTTGCTGAGATTGCATGCTCGCGGATCGCCGTCTCCGAAGGTCCCGGCGAAGGGGCTGGGAAACACCGAGATCAGAAGCAAAAGGCCGAGAACGACGGCCGGGAGGAAGAAGCCGGGCTGTTTCAGCAGGCGTATGCCCGCCGATGAGCGCGATGATGGCGGTGTCGCCGGGCGGGACAGGAGATTATCGACCATAGCGAACCCTCGGATCCAGGACGGCGTGGAGTGCGTCCACGATCAGTGATGTGACGAGGAAGATAAGAATGAGCGCGGCCGAGATGCCGACAATCGTCGGGCCCTCATGGACGCGAATCGCTGAGAACAGCAGGTTGCCGACACCGGGCAGGTTGAAGATGCCCTCGATGATGACGGTTCCGCCAAGCAGGTAGCCGAGGTCGGTGGCGAGGTAGGTCGACGCGGGGATGAGGGAGTTGCGCATCACGTGCACGCCAACGACCCTGCCCTCGCTGAGCCCCTTCGCGCGTGCGGTGCGGACGTAGTCGGCGCCGAGGTTTTCGAGCACGGAGCCGCGCATCAGGCGGGAAACGGCCGAGAGCCCGAAGACCGCGATGACCGCCGCAGGCAGGATGTACGAAACCGGCCACCCGTCGGACACGCCCGCGACCGGGAGCAGGTCGAGCCGCACTCCGAAAATGAGCTGGGCGACCGCGCCGAGGACGAAGACCGGGACGCAGCTCGCGATAACGGTCGTGGCAAGCAGGCCCTTGTCGATCCAGGTGCCTTTCTTGAGCGCGGCGGCGATGCCGATGCCGAGACCGACGACGATCTCCAATGCCCACGCCGTGAGTGCGAGGGTGATGGTGACCGGCCAGCGTGCCGCCATCTGGTCGCCGATCGGCCGACCGCGGAAGTCGATGCCGAAGTCTCCCTGGAGCAGCCCGCCGATGTAGCTCGTGTATTGCTCCCACAGCGAGGCGTCGAGGTTGTACTTCGCGCGAAGGCTCTGGATGATGCCGTCCGAGAGCGCCTTGTCACCCGCGAGCGCACGGATCGGGTCTCCAGGCAGGGCGAACACTGCGTAGTAGATGATGAACGTCACTCCCAGAAACACGATGGCGAGGCCACCGAGCTTCTGCAGGAGTGAGAGTCCGAGTCTCATGTCAGGGTGCCAGCGAAGTAGGCCGCCCCGGCGAGCACAGCACCGTACTGGACGCCGACGAGAGACGCGATCGGGATAACCTCGGCCGTGTCGACCGCGGCAGCCTGGTCTTGCCAGAGCGTGTAAAGCGCGAGCATGCGTTCGGTGATCCTTCGCAACTCCGCCGGTGCGGTGCCCGCGTTCACTTCCGCTTCGAACGCGCGGAGCAGCATCCCGCCGAATCGGAGCCGGAACATGTGGACGAGGTCTTCGCAGCCGAACCGCTCAGCGACGGTTGCGGGGCGCTGGCTCTCTGGCTGCTGAGACCGGGCGATGTTGGACTCGCCGTTTGCCTTCATCATCGGAACGAAGGAGCGTGACGCGCGGAGGAACGGGGTGTCGAGCGTGAGCATCGGCTCGGCCTGCGCGAGCAGGTCGATGAGTTCGGTGCCGAAGTCGATGAATTCTGCCCCGGTACGGGCGAGGAGGGACGAGTACGACTCGTCGATTGGTTCGGTGTTGTCGGCGTCGGGATGCTTCCAGTACGGCAGTTCGGCGATCAGCGACAGCGTGCCGTACCTCAGGGCGTAGTCGCTGGAGGCGTTCCCGCCGGAGCCGGGAGGGAACGGGTCGCCGCCGAGTGACTCGACCCAGTCGTAAACCTCCTCGAGGCTTCCGGTGATGAAGATCGCCTGGGCGAGCTCCTTGAGGTGACCGCCCTCGGGTTCGCCCTTGTCGAGCGGAAGTCCGAGGCTTTCGGGCACAGCGGCGAGGATCCCGTAGAGCTCGGGCACGTCGCGTGTGAGGTAGTAGTAGACGCCGCCCATTTCGGCGTTGTGCAGGGCGACATAGAGGTCGGGCCGCGTGAGGTCGATGGCGCGAGCGAGTGCCTGGGTCTCGGGCAGCATGGCGTCGAAGTACGCCTTTTTGTAGCTGAACGGGAAGGTCCACTCGACCTGTTCGTTCGGTGCGGGGCGGTAGAACGCCCGGGAGTAGCTGGTGCGGTCACCGGGGTTGGCGAACCAGCCCTCGTTGAGTCTCGCGCCGTCGGGATCGATGCACGGAACGATGTTCCAGCGCGCACCGAGTCCGATGCGAAGGGTGTCGTCCGTTGCGAGTTGCTCGAGCAGGTGCACGGCGGTCCATGCGCCGACCGGTTCGTTCGGGTGGACCCCGCCAACGACGAGGTGCGACAGTGATCCTTCGCCGATCGAGTACATCATCAGGGCATCGCCCAGGCGACTGGTGCCGATCCGCTGGCGCGTGATCAACTGCGGGTATTCAGCGTGCAGCTTCTCGAAGCGGGCGTTCAGCTCGTCCATTGTCGGAAAGGTGGTGTACTCGGGGACCGAGCCGGCTCGACCGCGGGGGGGCGCCCGCCGGGCGCCC
>JAZQRG010000616.1:0-1624 GCA_045629445.1 Mycetocola sp.
CCCGAACCTTCATGGTTCCCCATCTCGTTCAGCGAGAACGAGACGCTCGCCACTGCTCAGAAGCTACTGCACGACCACCTTCCCCGTGTTCGCTGTTGGATAACAGATCCGTTACGAATCGCACCAGATTGCGACGCCTGAGTGCCTTCAACAGCGCACTGTGAACAGAGAAGTACGGTATGGCGGTTAGGTTTGAATGATGGATGCACTCAATAATCTCGTGCTCGCAGCGGGAGATGGACTCTGGACCTGGGTGCTACTGCCCGTCGTTGGGCTTCTCGGCCTGTATTTCACAGTGAGGACCGGCGTCGTTCAATTCCGGATGATTCCGGAGATGTTCCGGACCCTCACCGACAAGACCCCACTCGACGCCAACGGGAAACCGCAGTCGGTTTCCGCCTTTCAGGCCTTCACCATTTCAGCGGCATCCCGCGTCGGTGTCGGCAATATCGCCGGAGTCGGAACCGCTATTGCCATCGGCGGGCCCGGTGCCGTTTTCTGGATGTGGACCATGGCCTTCATCGGCGGAGCATCGAGTTTCGTTGAGTCGACGCTCGGTCAGCTCTACAAGACGAAGGACAAGGACGGTTTCCGTGGCGGACCGGCCTACTACATGGAGCGCGGCCTGGGCGCACGATGGATGGGCATCCTCTTCGCCGTCATCCTGATTCTTTGCTTCCCACTCGCGTTCAGCTCCCTGCAGGCGAACACCATCAGCGCGACAGTCGCGAGCACGGTCGGCGTCGAACTCACCTGGTTGCCATGGGCAGTCGGCCTCGCTCTTGCCGTTCTCACCGGCCTCGTCGTCTTCGGCGGCGTTAGACGCATCGCCTCGGTGACCCAGGCCATCGTGCCGCTCATGGCCGTTCTGTACCTACTTGTCGGCGTGGTGATCGTCGCGATGAACGTCACCGAGGTTCCCCGCGTTTTCGGCGAAATCTTCGCCGGTGCGTTTGGCTTTCAGCAGGTCGCTGGCGGAGCGATCGGAACGATCATTCTTCAGGGCGTCAAACGAGGCATGTTCTCCAACGAGGCCGGCCTCGGTTCTGCTCCCAATGCCGGCGCATCCGCTGCCGTGACCCACCCGGTCAAGCAGGGTCTGGTGCAGACCCTCGGTGTCTACTTCGACACCTTCCTCATCTGCTCGATCACCGCGTTCATCGTTCTCGTCTCCACCCCGGACCTCGCGAATGCGGAGCGGGGAATCGGCTTGACGTTCGATGCCGTGACGAGCCAGCTCGGCGCCTGGTCTGGCGTGCTTCTGAGCGTGATCGTGTTCCTGCTCGCGTTCAGTTCGATCCTCGGAAACTACTACTACGGCGAATCCAACATCGAGTTCATCACAACAAAGCCCGTGTGGCTGACGGTCTATCGCGTCGCTGCGGTCGTTGCCGTGCTCGCGGGATCGGTGCTCACCGCGGACATTGTGTGGAACACGGCAGACGGTCTCATGGGCGTAATGGCACTCGTGAACCTCACCGCGATCGGCCTGCTCGGCGGCGTCGCCTTCAAGCTCCTCAAGGACTACTCAGACCAGCGCCGTGATGGTCCCAACCCGGTCTTCACGAAAGACCGGTTACCCGAACTCAAGAACGTCGAACAGTGGAATGACCAGTTGAGCGTC
>JAZQRG010000617.1:0-3986 GCA_045629445.1 Mycetocola sp.
ACGAGCCGCTTGCCAAGCTCGGTCTCGAGGTGAAGCAGCTTCTCGGTCTCGCCCTGGAGCAGGCGGCCGACCGGAATGCCGGTCCACGCGGCGATTACAGCGGCGATATCGTCGGCCGTCACCTGGTCGTTGACCATGCGCGGACCCTCGTTCTCGGCCTGTTCGGCCTCGCGGAGTTCGCGCTCCATCACCGGGATTTCACCGTAGAGCAACCGGGACGCCTTCTCGAGGTTGCCCTCGCGCTGCGCACGCTCGGCCGCCACCCGCGCGGCATCGAGGCGCTCTTTCAGTTCGCCGACACGGTTGAGGTTGGCGCGCTCCTGATCCCAGCGGGCCTGCAGCTGGGCGAGCGTCGCTTCGCGTTCCCGAAGGTCTTCGCGGAGCTTCGCGAGTCGCTCCTTCGACGCGTCGTCTTTCTCCTTCTTGAGCGCGAGTTCCTCGAGCTTCAGCCGGTCGACTCCGCGACGCAATTCGTCGATCTCCACCGGCGACGAATCGATCTCCATCCGCAGACGGGAAGCGGCCTCAACGATGAGGTCGACCGCCTTGTCGGGGAGCTGACGCGCCGGAATGTAACGATTGGAGAGGGATGCCGCCGCAACGAGCGCGGAGTCGGCGATCGTCACCTTGTGGTGGGCTTCGTAGCGTTCCTTGAGCCCGCGAAGGATCGCAATGGTGTCTTCGACGCTTGGTTCACCCACGTACACCTGCTGGAACCGCCGCTCCATCGCGGCATCCTTCTCGATGTACTCGCGGTATTCGTTGAGCGTCGTCGCGCCGATCATCCGCAGTTCACCTCGGGCAAGCATCGGCTTGAGCATGTTCGATGCTGCGACGCTGCCCTCGCCGGCACCGGCGCCCATCAGCGTGTGGAGCTCGTCGATGAAGGTGATGATTCCACCCTCGGCCTCTTTGATTTCGTTGAGAACAGCCTTCAGGCGCTCCTCAAACTCACCGCGATACTTCGCACCTGCAACAAGAGCGGCAAGGTCGAGAGAGACGAGTTGCTTGTCTTTGAGCGAGTCGGCGACGTCACCCTGGACGATGCGTTGGGCCAGCCCCTCGACGACGGCCGTCTTGCCGACGCCCGGCTCGCCGATGAGCACGGGGTTGTTCTTGGTTCGGCGGGTGAGCACCTGACTGATCCGTCGAATCTCGGCATCACGGCCAATGACGGGATCGAGCTTGCCCGTGCGGGCGATGTCGGTGAGGTTGACACCGTACTGCTCGAGAGCGCTTTTCTGTTCCTCTTGCGGCTGCTGTCCAGGCTGCATGATCTCTCCTCAAAGTTGAGTCCTTCAGGCTCAAGTTTAGCAAGCGTCTGGGATCCCACTAGCTTCTAAGCTGGGAGACGCCTTCGCGTCGAGCGCGCGGCACACGATTATCACTCCAAACTTCGAAGGACACCAGTGAACAACGTTGACGTCTTGGTCATCGGACTCGGCTCGATGGGTGGTGCAGCAGCGAGCGCCCTCGCGCAGCGCGGGCACAGCGTCCTCGGTATCGAGAGGTTCTGGCCGAGCCACGACCGCGGGTCAGCACACGGCGGCACCCGGATCATCCGGCAGTCCTACATTGAGGGCATCGAATACGTGCCCTTGCTGCGTCGGGCCTATGCGGGCTGGCGTCAGCTCGAGGAGCAATCGGGCCGCTCGCTCGTCACCCTCAGCGGCGGCATCTACATCGGCGACCCTGAGGAGCAGACCTTCACCGGCGCCCTCGCGGCGGCGCAGCACTGGGGACTGCCACACGAGGTGCTCACGAGCGACGAGATCACCGCGCGGTTCCCGGCCATGCGTCCCGCCCCGCACGCGATGGGGCTGTTCGAGCAGAACGCCGGCTTCGTCGACCCGGAGGGAACGACGGCGGCGAACATCCAGGTGGCAACGATGCACGGCGCTGAGCTGCACTTCGGCGAGACCGTGTTGTCGTGGACGGCGACACCCGGTGGCGGGGTCGAGGTGGTGACCACGCGCGGTCGCTACGGCGCGGACCGCCTCGTGGTCGCACCCGGCGCATGGTCGGAACAGCTGCTCGGCGAGGTCGGTGCCCCCGTGACATCCGAACGCCAGGTCGTCTACTGGTTCGAGCCGGACTACTCCGGCGGAAACCCCGGCTACAGCGACTACGCCGTTGGCACTCAGCCCGTCTTCATCGAGCGCACCGACGGGAACCGGCAGGTCTACGGGTTCCCGATCGTCGACGGGCCCCGCGGCGGAATTAAGCTTGGGTTCTTCCAGGACCTCACTCCCACCGATCCGGATGCCGTCAATCGCGAGGTCCTGCCGTTCGAGGTCGCCGAGATGCAGTCGCGGGCGCTCGATCTGTTCCCGCACCTCACGGGCAGGCTGCTTGCGTCGAGCACGTGCCTCTACCCGAGTTCACCCGATGACCACTTCATGATCGGACTGCACCCCGAGCACTCCCAGGTCACCGTAGCGACAGGATTTGGCGGCCACGGGTTCAAGTTCGTGCCCGTCGTCGGTGACATCGTTGCCGACCTGTCCACCCGCGGCCGCACGGACCTCCCGATCGAGCTGTTCTCGCTCGAGCGAGAGGCCCTGCGGCGGTAGCGAGTGCCGAGCGCAGCAGCTTCATGCCGCCACAGGCCCATGCCCGCCGCTACAGAAGGATCTGCGGCGGCGGGCATGGAGTGTGCCGGTCGGTGATGGTGCTCAGCGAACCGTGCCGCTTCCCGAGTCTCCGTCGACGAAGTCGTCGCTGGGGATCGGTGCTGCGTGGCGACCGGATGCGTCGTCGCTGTCGCCAGCGACAGCATCCGTTGCCCGCTCGGTGCGTGCGTCCGGCCCACCGGGCGTTGTGACGGTGTCGGCGCGCTGCGCGGTGTGCTCGTCGAACTCATCGACGATGCCGTTGGTCTGGTCGAATGGGTGGGCGACGTCGCCCAGGACGCCGACGTTGGCTTCCTGCCCGGCGGCGGATTCAGAACCGGTGTTTGCGCCGGCTTCCGTGCGATCGGCGGGGCTGACTTCACCGTCAGCGTCCGTGATCTTCAGCTGGTCTTCAATGTCTCGTGAATCACTCATGCGTCGAAGATACGCGCGGCGCACCGGCCAGCCAAGCCCTTGACAGCCGGACGGGATCAGCGGTCCGTGCGGTCCTCCCGCGGCAGTGGTGCTGAGGAATCGTTGACCGCGAGAGCAGCGAGGAAGGATTCGATCGCGCGAGCGACGGCATCCGAACGGATCGAGTGGAACAGGTCGAACGCGTGCTGCGCGCGCGGCAGTTCGGCATAGACGACGGGTGCGTCGGTCTCATTCCGAAGCCGGGACACAAGCATGCGGGCTGCCGCGACCGGAACCAGGGTGTCGTTGTCGCCGTGGGCGACGAAGAATGGCGGCACTGTCTCTCCTGCGGCCGGAGGAAGAAAGTCGTGCGGCGACGAGAGGTCCGGGTTCCCCCACGATTTTCCGTACCAGCCGTACAGGCATACCGCGGCGGAGATGGACGTGTCGATCTCGTCGAAGCCGGGCTGGAAGGCGGGGTACCCGGCGCTCAATGCGCACATGGATGCGAGGTGCGCACCGGCAGAACTTCCACCAACGACGATTGTGGAGGAATCACCGCCGTGGGTGGCCCCGTTCGCACGCACCCAGGCGATCACCTTTTTCGCGTCGACGAGGTAATCGGGGAAGTGCACCGATCTGCCGATTCGGTAGTTCGCGCTGATGCACACCCACCCCTCACTCGCGAGGCTGTGAAGGAGCACCCGAGACTCGAAGCTCTTGCGCCCGGAACGGAACCCGCCGCCGTGAAAAAAGACGAAGACACCGGCATCCGTTCGCCCCGCCCTGCTGGAGTAGATATCGAGCAGATTGTGCCGACCCGCATCGCCATACCGGATGTTGCGGACCAGCCGGACGTCACGTCGTCCGGTCGCAAATGGCGCGAACAGGATGTGGGCGAGTGGAAGCCGCCGGCGACGAGCGCGGCCGGCCCTCTCGCGCCACTCGGTGCCGAGGCCG
>JAZQRG010000618.1:0-3794 GCA_045629445.1 Mycetocola sp.
ATCGGCGTCGGCGTCTGTCACGGTCAGCATCTCGGCGTACAGGGCTGACTGGGAAAGCCGTTCCTTGTAGATTCCGAGGGGATTGAGGAGTTCGTCATCGAAGATGGCGTTGTACATGCCCATGCAGCCCTCGTCGAAGACACCGATGATCGCCTTCTCGGCGAGAAGCTGCTCGCCGAGCGCAATTCCGAGGTCTTTCTCGGCGCCCTCAGGAAGCTCGGGAAGCGGCCGCACGTGAGACGCGTCGTGCGCAATCCGGCCGGTCTCCGTCCACTCCTTGAGGCCATTGAGGAACCAGTCGTCGGTGAAATCGACTGACCAGATCGTCGCGTACTCGGTGCCCATCTTGGTGAGCCCGGCGTTGAGACCGAGGGGCCCGACGAGCCCTGGCCAGTCTCCGGCGAAGTTGGCAACGGTGAGGATCGGGCCACGGTGCGTGCGGAGCCCGGCGAGCACGTGGTGCGAGTACTGCCAGACGGCCTCGGCGACGATCAGTGGGGCATCAACGGGGATCGACCGGAACACCTCGAGTCCCCTGCGCTGGCTCGAGATGAAGCCGTGGCCGGTTTCGGGGTCGACCGGGTTTCCACGGATGACCGACCAGCCGAGTCCGGCGAGAGCCGCCGTTATGTCGGCTTCCATCCGCTCCTGGGTCGGCCAGCCTGCCGTGTTCGCTGATTCGCGGAGGTCTCCGCTCGCGATCAGGTAGGCGGTCTTCGGGCTCGATGCCGGGTGTTCGGCCCGTGCAGGAAATGCATAACCGGTCACGGTCACTCCACGTCTCTTGGTTCAATGCTTGATGGCACCGATTCTAGGTTGAAATCGATTTCAGACGCAAGGGTGCAGCACCACTTTCTCGATCCGTATGGCTCCGGCGGGCGCTCAGCGCGAGATCACCCGTTCCGGTCGAGATCACTCGGCATAACGGGTGTTCTCGTCCGTAGCGGGTGATCTCGGCGAGGAACGGGCTCGATCAGCGGGACGGCGCGGGGGATGCGGGCGTCAGCTCGTCGGACAACACGACGGTGCGCGCCGGTTCGGCGTCGCCTCCGATGCGCTCGAGCAGCAGCCTCGCCGCAGTGACACCCATCTCGCGTGCCGGCAGCCTCACCATGGTGACTGCGGATGGCGACAGGGTCGTGAACGGCAACGACCCGACAACGGCGACACCGACCTGCGGCGGTGTCAGTCCATGCTCGGTGAGAACCTGGATCGCTCCGACGCCGAGCAGGTTGTTGGCGGCAACCACGGCGTCAGGAGGCTCAGGGAGTGCGAGCAGTGCTTCCATCTCCCGCCGACCGCCGTCGACGCGGAAGGTCGAGTAGCGGAGGAGCTCGTCCGCATCCTGGTCGGGAAATTCGCGGCGAATGACAGTCCGGAATCCCTCCGCGCGCTCGCTGGCCGAGTTGATCTCCCGCGGCCCGGTGATGCAGGCGATCCTCCGATACCCGGCTGCGACGAGAGCATCCGTTGCCCGCTCCCCCGCGGCCAGGTTCGGCATGAGCACCCGGTCGATTTCGTAGCCGGTGCTGCGGTCGACGGCGATGACCGGTCGGCCGCTCGAGAGGAAGCTGTCGAGGTTCGAGTCCGGTGACGCTGCGGCCAGGATAACGCCCGCCATGTTCTCGGACCGCGCGATGTCGAGGTAGGTCGCCTCCTTGGCCAGGTCCGAGTCGGTGTTGCACAACACCACGGAATAGCCTGCGCCCTGGGCGACGTCCTCGACGCCCCTCGCCATTTCGGTGAAGTAGGGATTCTCGATGTCGGGGATGACCAGTGCGATGACCTCGGAGGTCTGCTTGCGCAGCGTCCGTGCCGTGCGGTTCGGCGTGAACTGCAACTCGCGCGCCGCATCCCGCACCGCCGCAGTTTTCGCCTCGGAGACACCGACACCGTTGAACACCCGTGAAACGGTCGCCGCGGAGACTCCCGCGCGTTTCGCGACGTCGTAGATTGTCGCCATCGCTTCCTCTCTCGGTGCCAGCGGTACTGCTCACGACTCGTCGTTCCGACATGTCCGGCGGACTGCCGGACTCACACTACATCGATGAAACCGGGAGAACGCTGCAGAATTTGCGTCGCCCTCGGAGCACCGCACCGCCGATAAATAACCGGCTACCCGTGCTTCCGAATGAAGTCGAGCGCGACCTCGGCGACGTCCCGCCAGCCGTGGTCGATGGTCAGGGAGTGTCCGCGGTTCGGGATCTCCACGATTTCGGTGTGGCCCGGATTGTGTTCCTGTTGCTTGAAAGCCGCCTGCGCAATTGCCCACGGCACCATGTGGTCCTGTTCACCCGAGATGATGAGCAGAGGACCACGGTCGGGGTTCCTCGTGTCGACAACAACCTGACTGAACGGATTGATATTGGCGGTCGCCGCTTCAAACACCGGGATGCCGGCAGCCGCAACGTGGAACTCGTCGTACAGCGCGCGGCCCTCCTCGTCGTTGAGTGCGTTCGCCCAGCCGTACCGAAACTGGTCGTAGGTCAGCGAGACAGCCCGGCCGGCGTTCGCCGGGTTCCCGAGCACCGGATACGCCGCTTTGAGCGAGCTCAGCGGCAGGGGCAGCACGCCACGGAACGGTGCCGGGGAAACCGCGACGGTCACGGCGGACTCCCCCGTCCCGGCGATGCTCTGCGCGATCAGGCCGCCGAAGGAGTGCCCCACGATGGCCGGCTTCCTCGTCAAATTGCCGATGGCATCCAGAAAGTGATCGGTGACCTGGCCAACCATCTTGTTCGCAAAGACGGCGGGGTCCTGGCGTGCCACCTCAACGGTCGCGGGGTCGTCGGGCCAGAGCGGCGCCAGCGTGGCGTAACCGGCTTCCTCGAACACCTCCCGCCAGCGATCCCAGCTCGATGAGAGCAGCCAGAGCCCGTGCACGAACACGACGGGAGGGCGCCCGGACTCATTCGCACGCTCGATTTCTCGCAACTCGGTGTCGGTAAGGAGGCTTCCAGCAGCCATGTCGCCCCGTCCTGGTCGGTGTCACAGTCTCCGGTGAGTGCGACGATATTCCCCGAACCCGGATGCCGTCTAGTGCGCATGTCGATACCGCGCGTTGAGAATACGGTTGGCGCCTCTTTCACAGCCTGGCCCGCATCTCGATCGGCGATCCACGCCGCCGGTCGGATTCCCGAAAAGCCGGCGCTCGGCCCTACGCTCGACAGCATGACTGCGACACTGCCGAACTCCGCCGGGCGGGGGTCGGTGACCGCGGTGGGATTCGTTCTTCTCGGGCTGCTTTGCCAGGAGATCGGTGCGTCGTTCGCCGTGCTGCTTTTTCCCGCCGCCGGCCCGCTCGGCATGGTTGCGCTCCGGCTGGGGTTCTCCGCCCTCCTGCTGATGGCGATCGCGCGACCGGTCCTCCGCGGGTACGGTCGCGCCGACTGGCTGACCGTGAGCGGGTTTGCGCTCACCCTCGCCGCGATGAACGCGCTCTTCTACCTCGCCCTCGCGCGCTTGCCGCTCGGCCCCGCTGTCACGATCGAAGTGCTCGGCCCGCTCCTGCTCTCCGTGATCATCAGTCGCCGCGCATCAAGCTGGCTCTGGGCGGTGCTGGCGTTCGCCGGAGTCGCATTGCTCGGCTGGGGTGGCGTTGATGACCTCGACCCGGTTGGGGTGCTGTTCGCCGCTGGCGCCGGTGCGATGTGGGTCGGCTACATTCTCCTTTCGGCCCGAACCGGCGCGCGCTTCCCCCGACTCGACGGGCTTGCCATCGCAATGACGCTCGGAGCGCTCGTAACGCTCCCCTTCGGCATCCTGAGTGCCGGTTCCGCCCTCATCGAACCGCG
>JAZQRG010000619.1:0-1951 GCA_045629445.1 Mycetocola sp.
CACAAGCAGCTTGAACCGCTCGTCCGCGCCGTCATGACGCACGTGCCTGGCACCGTCGCGGCGAAGTACATCCTTCACGGCCTCGGCCGTATCTCCAGCCCGCGCGTCCGCCTGCCCCTCGTCGGGCCGGAAGAGTGGGAAGCAGCACAGATCGAGGACGAAATCGACCTCGTCAAGAACATTCCGGGAGTGGACTTCTCCAACTTCCGACCAGACCGCAACGCGGCAGCGGGTGGCGCTCTGCCACAGGTGCACGGCACCACGCGCTGACGCACATATCGCAAGGAGGGCATATGCCCACAACCGTCTACGATCCGCCTGCCCTCGACAAGGGAACACTGCGGATCATCCCCATCGGAGGACTCGGCGAAATCGGTCGCAACATGACCTATTTCGAAATCAACGGCAAGATTCTCATCGTTGACTGCGGCGTTCTCTTCCCGGAAGAGCACCAGCCGGGTGTCGACCTGATCCTGCCTGACTTCAGCCCGATCAAGGACCGCCTCGATGACGTCGTCGGCGTCATGCTCACGCACGGTCATGAGGACCACATCGGGGGAGTGCCGTACCTGCTCCGCCTGCGCAATGACATCCCGCTGATCGGTTCAGGCCTGACCCTCGCCCTCGTTGAGGCGAAGCTCAAGGAACACCGCATCAAGCCGTACAGCCTCACCGTGACCGAAGGTCAGACCGAGCAGCTCGGCCCGTTCGACCTCGAGTTCGTCGCCGTGAACCACTCGATTCCCGACGCTCTCGCCGTCGCGATCAAGACCGAAGCAGGTACCGTCCTCGCCACCGGTGACTTCAAGATGGACCAGCTGCCGCTCGACGGCCGCCTCACCGACCTTCGTGAATTCGCCCGGCTCGGTGAAGAGGGAGTCGACCTCTTCCTCGTCGACTCCACCAACGCCGACGTCCCCGGCTTCACCCCGCTCGGGCGGTCGATCGGCCCGGTCCTCGACCAGGTCATCGCCCGCGCGCCGCGCCGGGTCATCGTCGCGAGCTTCTCGAGCCACGTGCACCGCGTCCAGCAGGTGCTCGATGCCGCACACGCCAATGGGCGCCGCGTCGCCTTCCTCGGCCGGTCGATGGTGCGCAACATGACCATCGCCGCCGACCTCGGCTACCTCAAGGTGCCCGCCGGTGTACTCGTCGAGTACAAGAAGGCCAAGGACATCCCCGACAACAAGATCGTCTACATGTCGACCGGTTCACAGGGCGAGCCGATGGCGGTCCTCAGCCGGATGGCCAACATGGACCACGCCATCGAGGTCGGAGAGGGCGACACCGTCATCCTCGCGTCGAGCCAGATCCCCGGCAACGAGAACGCCATCTACCGTGTCATCGACGGCCTCACCAAGCTCGGTGCGAACGACGTGCACAAGGGCAACGCCAAGGTGCACGTCTCCGGACACGCCGCCGCTGGCGAACTGCTCTACTGCTACAACATCATCCAGCCGAAGAACGTGCTCCCCGTGCACGGTGAATACCGTCACCTGGTCGCGAACGCGAAGCTCGCCATCGACACCGGCATTCCCGAGGAAAACACCTTCCTCGCCGAAGACGGCACCGTCATGGACATGCGCGACGGCAACGTCGAGGTCGTCGGTCAGCTCGACCTCGGCTTCGTCTACGTCGACGGTTCGAGCGTCGGCGAGATCACGGATGCCGACCTCAAGGACCGCAGGATCCTCGGCGAAGAAGGATTCATTTCCATCATCGTCGTCGTCGAAGCGCAGACCGGAAAGGTCATCGTCGGGCCGGAAATCCACGCCAAGGGCTTCGCCGAAGACGACCGGGTGTTCGACGGCGTCAAGCCGAAGATCGAACAGGCCCTCGCGGATGCCGCACGCAACGGTGTGCGGGATTCCCACGCGCTCTCCCAGATCGTCCGACGCACCGTCGGCCGCTGGGTCAACACGTCGTACCGTCGCCGTCCGATGATCGTCCC
>JAZQRG010000620.1:0-2012 GCA_045629445.1 Mycetocola sp.
CGGCCCCGCGAGTTGCCACACTCTGTCGCTCGCGGGTCTCCCCGGCGACAGAATGCGGCAACTCACCCGCGCGCGGGCCGTTACACCGGCTGCAGGAACTGGCCCGTCGCCGCAGCCCCACGTGACACCCGCGCACCCGAAGTAACTCTTTCCGCACGGGATGCCTCGCGCGGAGAAGACGAGGCCGCCGGCATCCACGGCACCGCTGCATCGAGCCGGTCAACCGCGAGCTTCTCGGCCGCAGCCAGCGTCGTCACCGACCGCTCGGCCGCATCCCGGAAGACCGACGAGAGCGTGCGACCGATGCCGTCGACCCGCGCGAGAATCGCCGCTCGGTCCGCGCCAGGCCGCGACGCCATGTCGAGGTAGATCACACCACCGGCGTTGACGATGAAGTCGGGCGCCCAGAGGATGCCGCGCTCGGCAAGCAGTTCCGCCCCGTGCAGGTCGGACAACTGGTTGTTCGCGGCACCGACGACAGCGGAGCACCGCAACTGCGAGATCACCTCGGGCGTGAGCGCGCCGCCCACCCCGCACGGCACGAACACATCGGTCTCGAAGAGGTGCTCATCGCCGGGCTGGATCCAGCTCGCGTGAATCTCTTCGGCGAACGCGCGCCGCGAAGGGTTCACATCGGTGACGATGAGTGACATCCCCTCATCGCTCAACCGTCGAGCGAGCCGCGAGCCGACCTGCCCGAGTCCCGAGATCGTCGCGTGCCGTCCGGCCAGGAGCGGGCTTCCGGTCGCCGTTTCGAGGGTGGCAACGATGCTCGCGTATACCCCCTGCGCCGTCGCATCGCTCGGCTCGCCGACCCCGCCACGGTCGGCGGGCAGGCCGCTGACATGAGCGGTGCGCTCGGCGACGATCGCCATGTCGGCGGCGCTCGTGCCGACATCCTCCGCCGTCTGGTACTGGCCGCCGAGGCTCTCGACGGCGTCACCGAGGTCGAGCATGGCGGCACGTTTGCGCTCGGCGTCGAGCGTCTCACCGTCGGGAACGAACACGACCGACTTGCCGCCACCGCGGTTCAGTCCGGCCGCTGCGTTCTTGAGGGTCATCCCCGCCGAGAGCCGGAGGGAATCCTCGACGGCGTCACGCCAGGTTGCGTAGTGCCACACGCGGGCACCGCCGAGAGCGGGGCCGAGTCGAGTGGAGTGGACCGCGACGCTGATCGTGAGCCCGGAACGGTGTCCGCGGCTGATCAGGACGGTCTCGTGATCAATGGATGCTGCGTGCAGCGCGTCGAGGGACGCGTCAGCGTGAAATGACGTCATTGTCGAAATCTCCTTGTGGGTGATGTGGGGCGCCCGAGTCCGGGCAACGGCTTCCAGCGCGGGTAGCGCGGAAAGTCGTGTTAGGTCAATCACACCAGCACTCCGAGCCTCTGGCAAGGGCGGAGATCACGCCAGCCGGGGCTCAGCACATCGACGAATTCAGCTCCAGCGTTTGTTCACCCAGCGCTCGAACAGGCCGACAAGCGAGTCGGTGACCTTGCCGAGCACGGCAAGCATAATGATGGCGAGGATGATGCGGTCGATGCGCCCGTTGTTTTGCGAATCGATGAGCAGGAACCCGAGGCCCATTGACGACGCGATGAGCTCGGCGGCGACGAGGAACAGCCACGACTGCGCGAGTGCGAGCCGCAGGCCAGAGACGACCGACGGGAGAACGGCGGGCAACTGCACGGTGGTGAACAATCGGGCACCGTTGTAGCCGAACGCCCGGCCCGCCTCGACAAGCTGCCGGTCGACGTGGCGAAGCGCGGCCGATACCGTCGTGTAGACAGGGAAGAACGCACCGATTGCGATGAGCGTGATCTTCGATTCTTCGCCGATCTTGAGCCACAGGATGAGTAGGGGAATCCACGCGAGCGATGGAACCGCCCGAATCGCTCCGAGTGTCGGCGCAACGAGAATGTCGACGAGCCGCGACAACCCGACAAGCGCCCCGAAGAGCAGCCCGAGCAGCGCGCCGATCGCGAAACCGATGAGCACGCGCTGCGTCGAGAT
>JAZQRG010000621.1:0-7072 GCA_045629445.1 Mycetocola sp.
CTCAATAGACGACCGGCCCCCCTGATCCTCCTCCCGAAACAACACCAGCGCTCAGCGGAACACACTCCGCGCCACACGCCACACGTCCCACAGGATGGGCCACACACCGCCCCGGAATATTCGGCCGCAGCGCTTCGGGAGGAAAAACGTGGGTGCCAGGCTCAATAGTCGACCGGACCCCCTGATCCTCCTCCCGAAACAACAAAGCAGGCTCAGCGGAAAACACTCCGCGCAACGCTCGTCACATCGAGACGGATGCCGGCAGGCACGAACGCGGTGAGCACCGGTGGCCGCCAATACGACGACAGCGTCACCGTGGCGCTCTTGCCGTCGACGGTTGCCGCCTGCTCCAGTCGTAACTCCTCGAACGAACCGACCGGGTTCTCGTTGAGAAAGTCCGTCACAGCCGCGTTGACATCCGCCGAACGGAGAGTCACCGCTGGCACTCCGTCTGTGACGGACACGGTCGTCAGCTCGAAGGCTTCGGCACCAACGAGAGCAGCGGCATCCGCGAGGCTAAACAGCCGTTTGCGCTCGAGGTACAGCGACGTCGCCGCGGTGACCAGTAAAACCAGGATGAGCGCGAGCATCCCGTAAAAGATCGTGAGGATGAGCGTTGAGCCATCCTCCTCCCGAACGCGGCGGGTCACCGCTCCCCCGTCCAGAACCGGGAAACCCGTTGGGTTGCGGACGCCTCGATCGGCACACTGGCCGCCGTGGTGAGGTCGAGCACGTCAGGGACGAGCGGGAGCGGGATGCTGACGCGAACGGTGATCGTCACCGTGGCGTTCCGCGCGGGGCAGGTTGGTGCGCCCGCGCACCGCACCGAGGTCGTGACGGTTGATGCGTCCACGTGGTGGTCGGCGAGTCCGAACTCGATGGCGCGACTGGCACGGGCAGCGGCTTCCTCGGCATTCGGCGCCTGAACATAAACCCGAGCCGCCTGACGAGCAGCACCCTCGACCGCGAAGGTTCCGGCCTGAAGCGACGCGAGTGCGAGGACAAGGTACACAAGCGGAACCAGCAGGATGAGTCCAACGGTGATGAACTCGAGCGCGGCCGTCCCCGTCTCATCATGGAGGTTTATGTGCCTTGCGCGGTTAGGGCTCGTCATCGAGCGTTTCGACAGCCGCATGCGCCGTCACCTCCAGTCCCCGGTCCAGTCCGATCAGTCCGATCATCGGCAGGGTGGTAACGACGCGCACTTCAGCGCTCGAGTGGCCGAGGTACGTTCCATAGCTAGCGGAGATGTCGTCGGCATAATCGGAGCCAATGGCCGTCGAGATGAGCTCCCTCGTCCGTTCGACTCCCTCCGCGAGGCCGTTATCGGCGAGCGCCGCGAACCGTGCGCCCTCCGCTGCGGCATCCGTCACGGTATTGCGTACGTGGAGCGCGAGACCCAGTTGTATAACCGACACCGTGAGCAAGGTCAGCAGTACAGAAACCATCGTGAACTCCACAACGGCCGACCCGTCGTCGCTTCGCCAGTCCGGCCTCTGGATCACGTCACAACCCGGAGACCTTGCTGATCGCCTGCTCGAAGATCTGGGTCAGTGCCGGGCCGGCGAGCCCCCAGATGACGATTACCAGGCCTGCTGTCATCAACGTGATGAGTACCCAGCCGGGCACGTCACCGGTGTCGTCGGCAAACTGGTCGGTGACGGTGTGGCGAAGCCGCCGCAGCGTATTCATGGGATTCTCCTTCTCGTGTGAGTGTTGGCGTGCTAGAAACCTGCCTGGAGGACGACGATGCCCGGGTAGATCGCGAAGAGGATCGACAGCGGGAGGATAAGGAACACCAGGGGCACGAGCATCGCGACTTCCTTCTTGCCTGCAACGTCGAGCAGCGTGCGCTTCGCCTCATCGCGCGCATCCTGCGCCTGGGCGCGAAGCACTTCTGCGAGCGGCGACCCTCGCTCGAGTGCGGCGACCAACTGCTCAACACAGCGGGTGAGGGCGGGGATGTCGGTGCGCCGAGCAACATCCGTGAGGGCGGATGCCAGCGGGATCCCCGTGTTGACGGCCGTCACGATCCCGCGAAACTCGCCGCTCAGTTCGCCGGATCCGATGCGACCCATCCGACGGAGCGCGTCGAGAATGCCTTCACCCGCGCTGAGGCTCAGGCTCAGGAACTCGAGCACGGTCGGCAGCTCAGCGGTGATGCGGCTCACCCTCGCGTTCGCCTGCCGGGTGAGCCGGACGTCTCGAAGGACGAGCCCGGCAACCCCGCCAAGAAGAGGCAGCGCGACGACCACAGCGACCGGCATCCCGTTCGCCGCTCCGATTCCTGCGCCGAGCACCCCGAGGCTCAATCCCGCGAGGCCCCACAGCAGCTGTTCGACGCGGAACCGCTGCACATCCCGATCGGAACCGGCTCGGTCGAGGTTTCGCTGGACCGCGGCCGTTCCGCCGAGCACGGCGCCGAGTGCCGCCGTCATCCGCCGCAGAACCGGAGCGAGCAGCCTGCCAAGGATGGGCAGCGGGTCAGAGAGCCGTTTCGAGGTGTACAGCCGCGCGCCCTCGGACACGTCGACGAGGTAGGGCGCGACCCGGTCAGCGAGGGTGGGGCCGCCGAACCTTGGCAGCATGGCGACGATGGACCACAACCCGAGGCCGAGGGTCACGCCGAAGACCAGTCCCCATCCGACCGCAGTGCTCACGTGAACCACCGCTTCTCCTGCGGCAGCCTGCCGACGGCAAGCATCACGCGGTATGCGACAACGGAGACCCCGGCACCCGTGACAATGAGCACCGCCCCGCCCGGCGAGTTATAGGCGACGGATGCTTCTGGCCTGGTTGAGAGAAGGAGCAGGATGAGCCACGGGGCTGCAACACCGAGTTTCGCGGCGCTCTTGATCCAGGACTGCCGGGCTTCGACCTCCGAACGGACCGCATTGTCTGTCCTGAGGTAGGCGGACAAGCTTCGCAGCACCGTCGTGAGGTCAGCGCCGCCGACATCTCGCGCCATGCGCAGCGTCTCGATAATGCGATCAGGTACGGGGTCGGCGAGGGTGTCCTTCAACCGGTCAAGGCTTCCGCCGAAGGATCCGGTGCTGCGGTAGTCCCGCTCGAAGTCCACGAACTCCGCGCGCAGAGCGTCGGGTCCTGTGCGCGCGAGACTCGCAACGGCATCAGGGAGGGCGAGCCCTGAACGCACCGAGCCGATGAGGTGGTCGACGACGTCCGGCCAGAGTGCACGGTGGGCCATCCGTGTGACGCGGGCTCGCCAGAGTACAAGGACGAGGGGCAAGGCGGCGCCGAGCACCCCGAAGCAGACCGCAAGCGCGATGACGTTCGTCAGGGCGATGGCAATGGCGGCAAGCAGAATGCCGGTGAGAACACTCAGGGTCAGGAACACCCCGGTTGGCACCTTGCCGAGCCCCGCGACCGCAAGCGCCGAGCGCAACCGGCTGACGGGTCGGGCGCGCGGCTCTGCGCGTTCCGTCGTCGCCGGGAAGAGCCAGGGGGATGCCGTGAGCACCACTCCGGCAGCAAGGAGGCATCCAAGCAAAATGGTCACGCGCTTCCCCTCCGCAAAATTCGGCCCGGATCGATCCCAGCGGCCTGAAACTTGGCAACTCGGGTCGGGTGGCTTCCCGTCGATTCGAGGAGACCGTCACGCAACGCGAACAGGCGGCTCGCCTCGATGACCGGGCCGTTCACGACACCGGTGAGCGCGAGGATCTCCCTCACGCGGCGAAGGCCGCTCGCATCGATCTCGAGATGGACGACGATATCGATGCATGACGCAACCGTTGGCTGGACGAATGCCGAATCGATGTTGCGACCGGCAAGCAGTGGAAGAGTCGACAGTTTCACGAGCGCGTCCCTGCCCGAGTTGGCGTGGATCGAGCACATCCCGGGGAGCCCGCTGTTGAGGGCGATGAGCAGGTCGAGGCTCTCCGCCTCTCGCACCTCACCGACGACCAGCCGGTCTGGCCGCATTCGCAGGGCTTCCTTGATGAGCCGGCGGAGTGTAATTTCTCCGGAGCCCTCGAGATTGGCCTGGCGGCACTGCATGGCAACAACGTCAGGAGCAGACAGATCGAGCTCAAAGGTTTCCTCAACGGTGACGATGCGATCACTCGTCGGCGCCGTGCCGAGCAGTGCGCCGAGGAGAGTGGTCTTGCCCGCCTGGGTCCCTCCCGACACGAGGATGTTCTGCCCTGCCCGCACACAGGCGCGCAGGAACTCCGCAGCCTGAATGCTCAGCGATCCCAGAGCGACGAGCTGCGTGAGGTCACGAACGTTCCTCCGGAACTTTCGGATGTTGACCGACATATGCCGCCGGGTGACGTCGGGGATCACGACGTGCAGCCGAGAGCCATCCGGCAGCGAGGCATCCACGAAAGGAGAACTGAGGTCGACCCTTCGACCGGTGGACTGCAGCATCCGTTCAACGAGGTCGCGCACGGCAGCCTCGGTAAGCACCGTATTCGTCAGCTCGGAGACGCCGTCGCGCGCAACGAAAATTCGCGTCGGCGAGTTGATCCAAATCTCTTCGATCGCGGGGTCGTCGAGATACTCCTGAAGGGGACCGAACCCGGTCAGCGTGGCAACGATCTGACGCTCCGTCGCCGACTCGTCAGCGATGAGAGGAAGGGCGCCACCGAGTGCCCGCTCGCTGTAGCGGCGGACTTCTTCGCGCACGTAGCTCTGAGCCAGACCGCTCGAGGTCGAGAGATCGGTGCCGTCGCGCCGGACGCGCTCGCGAACGCGATCAGTGATGATCTCGGCTGCCGATGTCATGGCCGAATTCTGCCCGAAACGCCTCAGGGTGCGTGTGGGTTATCCACAGGGAGCAGGAATCAAGGATCAGGGATGTCCCCCATGTGGTGCACCCCCACGATTCCCCTAGACTTGACGGGCCAGCGGGAGTGGTGAAATTGGCAGACACGCAGGATTTAGGTTCCTGTGCTTTCGAGCGTGTGGGTTCAAGTCCCACCTTCCGCACGGATAACCGTGGCAGTCGGCCGCGGTGACCAACGACGAGCAACGACCTACGGAGTAGTAGCCGCCATGATATCGACAGGCCTCATCCCCTGGCTGGACCCCGAGAGCATCATCAGCGCCGCTGGCCCATGGGCACTCGTCGTTGTGTGCTTCATCGTGTTCGCCGAGACCGGCCTGCTGATCGGGTTCCTGCTCCCCGGAGACACACTGCTCGTCATCACCGGGCTCCTCACCTTTCACGGAATGCACTCGGCGACGACCGCCGGGCTCGAGCTCGACATCTGGTGGGTGGCTCTCGCCATCGGGTTTGCCGCGTTCCTCGGGGGTGAAGTCGGCTATCTGATCGGGCATAAGGCAGGCCCGCGGATCTTCGAACGCAAGGAATCGGGCCTATTCAGCGTGAAGAACGTTCAGCGCACCAACGCCTTCTTCACCCGGTTCGGGGGCCTCGCCGTCATCCTTGCCCGCTTCGTACCGATCGTTCGCACCTTTGCGCCGGTCGCAGCGGGCGTCGGCCACATGAACTACAAGAAGTACTCGTTCTACAACTTCGTCGGCGCCATCATCTGGGGCGTTGGCCTGACCTACTTCGGTTATCTCCTCGGGTACATTCCGCCCGTCGCTACGTTCGTCCAGGAGTACATCGACGTCATCCTCATCGGCGCCGTTGTCATCACCCTGATTCCCACGATCTGGCACTACGTCCAGTCAAGCCGTAAGGCGAAGCGGGAGATGGCGGCTGGGCCGGATGGGCTCACCGACGCCGAAGAGGCCGCACAGCTCGTGCTCGACCCCGAGACCTTCAACAAGAAGCCCGAGCTCCCTTAGGGGTGCCGCGGATGTTCGTGGCCGGCGTGCTTCGCTGGCTCGAGCTGGAATGTGGAGTGCGCAACGTCGAAATGGCCGCTCAGGCATTCTGACAGCGTGTCAAGCATCTCTCCGGTCCTGCCATCGCTGAACACCGTCCCGTCGACGACCACGTGTGCCGTAAACACCGGCTCTCCGGACGTGATCGACCAGACATGGATGTCGTGCACGTCGACGACCCCGGGCGCCGCCCGGATGTGGTCGCGGATCTGCTGCACGTCGGTGTCCGTCGGCGTTGATTCGTTGAGAACACGCCATACGTCGCGGAGCAGCACCCAGGCCCGGGGAAGGATGCCTGCGGCGATGAGCAGGGACGCGATGGCGTCAACCTGCACCCAGCCGGTGAACAGAATGACAATGCCCGCGATCAGGACGCCGATCGATCCGAGAAGGTCACCGAAGACTTCGAGATAGGCCCCGCGCATGTTGAGCGATTCTTTCGCGCCACTGCGGAGGATGACCATGGATACCGCGTTCGCGATCAAGCCGATGATGGCAACCACAAGCATTGGTCCTGCGAGAATCTCGATCCCGCTCGGGTCGATCAGGCGCTGGATGCCCTGGTAGCCGATTGTCCCGGCGACGCCAACGAGCAGCAGGCCGTTGAGCAGGGCGCCGAGCACCTCGGTGCGACGGTAACCGTACGTGTGCCGCTCGCTCGCTGGCCGTGCAGCGATACTGAGCGCAACGAGTGCAATGATCAGCCCGGTGAGATCGCTCAGCATGTGCCCGGCGTCCGCGAGCAGGGCAAGCGATCCGGTCAGGATCCCGCCGATGACCTCCGCAACGAGGACGACCGAGACGATCCCCACCACGAGAAGTAGTCGGGAACGGTGAACGTCGTGCGGTGCGTGATCGTGGGCCATACTCTCAACGCTAGGCGCGACGGGAGCGCGCCGCCAGCGCGACGGGCTTGATGCTAACGATGGCCGTTCTCATTCTCGCGGCCGTGCTCTGCGCCCGCGAAATGCCGTGGAGCGCAACACATCAGGATGAAGCGACGGCTCGCAGCGTGGGAATGAGGTCGGCGAATGCGCGCGCTCGATGGCTGATCTCGTTCTTCGTCTCCGGCGGCAACTTGGCCGACGTGACGTCGTAGCCGGCCGGGAGAAAGTTCGGGTCGTGACCGAATCCATTGTGGCCGCTCGCCTCGGTAGCGAGGGTGCCGGGCCAGTCACCAACCGAGACGTGCACAAAACCAGGGCGCCCGTCGCTTTCCGGCACGACCAACGCAATGTGGCAGTGGAACTCG
>JAZQRG010000622.1:0-2663 GCA_045629445.1 Mycetocola sp.
CCGTCATCGAGCCCCTTGTCGCCGGGACTCGGCGCGGGAGCCGGCATTTCGACCTGAGCCTCCCACTGCGCGTGTGCATCTTCCGCAGACGGCCGCCATACGGCATCCAGCGCGGAACCGAGCCCGCCACCGCCAGTACCCTTCGCCCATCGTCTGCGCGTATCGCGATGGATGCGCGGCGCGAGCGCGAGCACGCCCGCCGTTGCCGCGACGATGATCGCGACCGCGACCATCAAGCTCGCGTCCACCGGATTATTCTCCCACTGCGCGTTTTCCGTGATGGGGACTGCCCGCGGGTCACCTCAAACGGGCACTGTCCGAATGGAATCCGAATCGCGTGCTTGCGACGCTGGCGGATCCGTCCGGCGCGGTCGACGGTTGAGTCGACGTGTGCCGGAGGCTCGTCCGCCATTGAGGATCCGAACTCACCCGCACCGAGGACGTGTTCACCCCGCCGAGGGGAAAGGGGTGTCGTGCTCGGTTGCGTGGTGTCGAACGCTCGAACACCACCACCGCTGCGCCATCCGTTTTCGTCGTTGACGGTTCGGACGGTGAATGGCTATTGTTGCAAGGCTGTGCCACCGGCACGGCATCTGGCAGGCCGAGAGGATGACGCGATGAACCCGCGACGGGATCTTCGCAATTCGACGGTGCTGGGGCAGAAGCCTCAGCTCCGTTACGAGTCGTACCCTCCGGCGCCGACCGTGTAGAGGCATCCTGCCCCTTCGCGCCCCGCACCGCACAGGTCCGGGGCGCTTCCTCTTTCCGCGTATGCGCGGTGTGGCCTCCGGACCTGAGGACCAGCCGCCGAACTGCGCACATTCGTGCGCACCACAAAGGAAAGGAATCATGGAGAGGCTCTCGAACCGTCTGCTGTCGTGGGCGAGCCTGATCGATGACAAGACCATCGATCAGGCACGAACGTCGTCACGCATGCCGTTCATCTACCCGCACCTGGCGCTCATGCCGGATGCTCATCTCGGACTGGGGGCGACGGTGGGATCCGTCATCCCGACCCTCGGCGCGATCATGCCCGCCGCCGTCGGCGTCGACATCGGCTGCGGCATGATCGCCGTGCGGACCCAGTTCGCCCGTTCCGACCTCGAGGGCAAGGATCTGGCCGAGCTGCGGCAGCAGATCGAGCGGGCCATACCGCTGTCCGCGGGTCACGACAACCGCAAGATGGCCGGCACCGCCGAGCCGCGCGTCGCGGAACTGGAAGATGCGGCCGAAAAAGCGGAGTTCGACCCGGCCGCGTACGCGGGGCATTGGCGGATGCAGCTCGGGTCGTTGGGAAGTGGCAACCACTTCATCGAGATCTCGGTTGACGAGTCGGAGACGGTGTGGATGTTCCTGCACTCCGGATCGCGCGGCGTGGGCAACAAGATCGCCCAGCATCACATCAAGGTCGCACAGCGGCTCGCGAAGCAGTGGTGGATCGAGTTGCCTCATCCTGATCTCGCCTACCTCGTCGAGGGCACGCCGGAGTTCACGCAGTACATCCGGGAGTTGCGCTGGGCGCAGCGATTCGCACTGCTGAACCGTGAGGAGATGATGGACCGGGTCGCGAACCAGCTCGGACGGTTCCTCAGCGCCGAGGTGGAGGAGAAGGAGCGGATCAACTGCCACCACAACTTCACCGAGTCCGAGATGCACTTCGGCAAGCGGGTATGGGTGTCGCGGAAGGGAGCTATCCAGGCCGACACGGGTCGCCCTGGGCTCATCCCCGGCTCGATGGGCACCGCGTCGTACGTGGTCGAGGGCAAGGGCAACCCGCTCTCGCTGAACTCGTCGCCGCACGGCGCCGGCCGCGAGCACTCCCGATCGGCAGCTCGGCGGACCTTCACCCACGAGCAGTTGCGTGAAGCGATGGTCGGCATCGAATACCGCGACACAGACGCGTTCATCGACGAGATCCCGCAGGCATACAAGCCGATCGACCAGGTCATGGCCGACGCCGACGACCTCGTCACGGTGCGCCACACGCTCCGCCAGCTCGTCAACGTGAAGGGCGACTGACGGAACGCCGGGTCGGGAGCGGCTGACAAGCCCTCCCGACCCGGATCGTCTCTCCGGGGCCTGGACGCCTGAGACGCTGTCCAGGGCAAGCTCGCCGTCGGCGGGACGTTGAGCCAGCAACGAACGCCGCCCAGCCGCTTCCGACCCATCCCATCGCTTCCCACGGCTGACGGGACGTATCGGCGCTGCGGATCTCCTCGAGCCTGCGCAGTGTTAGGTCCGGAAGGGCAAGATCGTCAGGTAGCACGCCGGGAAAGGAAAAAGCCCCGACTGTTACCACACAGCCGGGGCGAGACGAATGAGAAGTTCGCCTATCCCGTTCAGCCTACCTCGCGCACCTGGGAGGTGGCCCAGCGGCGCCGCACGTCTTCCCAGGTCGGCTCGCGGCGTCACGACGGCTAATCGCGGAGGTGCGCGCCATTACCCACCGCGTATGCCTCGCGGAGCCAACCGACGAACTCGTCGTCGATATCGGCCGGGGAGCGCAATCGGAATTGATGGACATAGAGACGCTTCGTATACGGAGCGACCGAAACTATCTGAGAGCCGTGCGCCTCGCGCTGCAGATCGAAATAGCCGCGGACGCCGTCCCGGAAGGGTCGCGCGCCGGCGAATCCGCGGCGCTCACCCTTCAAGGTGATCGT
>JAZQRG010000623.1:0-1727 GCA_045629445.1 Mycetocola sp.
CGCGGTCGTAGCCGGTCTTCGGTGCTCGCCCCTTTGTCGGAAGCGCGGCGAGGACGTCACTCGCTGTGCCGATAACCGGGGCGGATGCCATCAGCCCGGTTCCCGAATCCGCCGGCTCGCTTCCGGGCTCGTCAGCGTTGCCAATCTGGCCGGAATCACCCGGAGCTGCGGGCGAGGTCGAGCCGGACGGCCCGTCCGAGAGGCCGAGCATCGGCACCGCGAGGGCGATGAGAGCGGCAAGGGCGACGAGCACGCCGACCAGAGTGGACGCGCGGGGCGTCGTGCGTTGCCCCATGTGGCGACTCCGATTTCTGTCGCTTCGAGCCTACCCGGGGTCGCCGCGAGCACTCGCCAGACCCGTGCCGCCACCCGGCGACGAGCGCCCTACAGGGTGACCCGACCGACGAGGTTGACCTTCACACCGATCCGGTCGAGCATCGCTGCCTTGGCGATCAGGGCCTTGTCAGCGGTCTCGGCATCGGGCGCGTAGACCAGCTGGGCGTGGTTGGCCTTGTGCCTCGCCATGAACTGGTCCCTCGAGATGTCGTGCAAGACGACGGGCGCGATGGGCCACTCAGGATTCGTTGCTTCCTTGCGCCGCTGGGTCTCTTCGGCCGGCAACGCCACAACGCTCGCACGGAACAGGTCAGCCTGGAGGATGCCGTCGGCGATGAAAACGCGGGAGAGCACGATCTCGCCGGGCTTCGAAACACCGTTGATCGTCGCGCCGCCAGCGGGGAAGAACACCGGGTCCTGCCGCCAGCCCTCCGCCTGATCCCAGCCGCCCAGGTGCGAACCGGGAACGGAGCCGGAGATCTCGTACACCCAGACGAACTCACCGTCGTACTCTTCACCCCACCGCACATCGTGGAGGGTGTTATCTGGCACGAGCCCCATCGCCGTCCACACCCGGTCGGTGATGAGTGCGTCGACCGCGACACCCTCGTCAGCCTCATTGAAGTGAGGGAACGCGCGGCCGGCGAAGAGCTCCCGAGAACCATCCCGGGAGAAGACCGGCGGACGCTCCGTCGAGTTCATGACGCCCTCGGCGAGGTCCGATGCCGGAACGAGGTCCTTGAGGCCCTGCTGGTATTGAATACCGACGGCGTCGAGACCGAAGTCGTCAGACATCCGCAGTGCCGCGATGTACATCTTCATCTGCCAGCGCACCTGCTCCTCGGTGAGCTCGGTCGCGTCATCCGTGCCGAAACGGAAGGTCATGCCGCGCTCGGTCAGCCAGTCGCGCGCCGTATCGGCGTCGGCGTCCGGCACGGTCAGCATCTCGGCGTACAGGGCTGACTGAGAAAGCCGTTCCTTGTAGATCCCGAGGGGATTGAGGAGTTCGTCATCGAAGATGGCGTTGTACATGCCCATGCAGCCCTCGTCGAAGACCCCGATGATCGCCTTCTCGGCGAGAAGCCGGTCGCCGAGCGCGATCCCGAGGTCCTTCTCGGCGCCCTCAGGAAGCTCGGGAAGCGGCCGTACGTGGGACGCGTCGTGCGCAATCCGGCCGGTCTCCGTCCACTCCTTGAGGCCGTTGAGGAACCAGTCGTCGGTGAAGTCCACCGACCAAATCGTCGCGTACTCGGTGCCCATCTTGGTGAGCCCGGCGTTGAGACCGAGGAGACCGACAAGCCCGGGCCAGTCCCCGGCGAAGTTGGCAACGGTGAGGATCGGGCCACGGTGCGTGCGGAGCCCGGCGAGCACGTGGTGCGAGTACTGCCAGA
>JAZQRG010000624.1:0-3500 GCA_045629445.1 Mycetocola sp.
GCGGCAGGCCCGCGCGATGGTCCTGCTGGCGGCAGGTGCTGCGGGGAAAGCCGCGATCGACACGGTCTACCTGGACATCGCGGACCTCGACGGGCTTCGTGACGAGGTGACGGATGCCGTCGCGAGCGGATTCCGTGCGACGGCCTGTATTCATCCCGGTCAGGTCGAGACAATTCGCGACGGTTTTCAGCCAAGCCAGGCGCAAATCGACGATGCAACCGCGCTCCTGGAGGCCGCCGAGCGGACGTCGGGAGTGTTCGTATTCCACGGCAGGATGGTTGACGAACCGGCACTTCGACACGCGCGGGCCACGCTCCGATTAGCGGCGAAAAACGCGTCATTTTGACCGTTGTCAGATCGTTATGAAGTATTCATGTAAATGGCCGCGGAATGGTCGGATCACGTCGGTGGGCTGACCTAGTCTCGGAGACAGGGATGAGGGCTGGGGAGCCCCGGAATTTCCCTGCAGAACCGAGGAAATGGGGTGGCGAGATGGCGTGGACGACGCCTCGCCTGTTCACAGCAGAGCCGAGCGCTGGAGCGCACGCCGAGTCGGGTGGCGGCCGTGCCGCAACATCGGATTCGGTCGAGCTGACACCTCTTCCTCCACTGGAGGAATCTAACTCCCGCGTGCCGGTATCCGGTCCGCTCAACCAGCATCCGTCCGCTCCCATTCAGATCCTCGGCACGACCGGTGGCATCGGCACGTCGATCCGCCGCACCATCGGCCAGTCCGACCTCTCGGTCTTCCCGATCGCCCTCGGAACCAGCGTCTTCGGCTGGACAGCCCAGTCCGACGCGAGTGCGGCGATTCTCAACCGTTACGCCGACTTCGGCGGCAATTTCATCGACACTGCCGACAGCTACTCGGCCGGCCGAAGCGAACACATCATCGGCAGCTGGATGGCCCGCCGCAGCAACCGCGACGACATGGTCATCGCGACCAAGGTCGGCAACCACCCCGACAACCCCGGTCTCGGTCCGGTGAGCATGGTGCGCGCCGTCGAGGCCAGCCTTCAGCGGTTGCAGACCGACCACATCGATCTGCTGTACTTTCACCTCGATGACAAGTCGGTCCCGCTCGAAGACAGCCTCGGTACCGCCCAGTGGCTCGTCGAGTCAGGCAAAGTGCGATACCTCGGCGCGTCGAACTTCTCGGCCGAGCGCCTCGTTGAGGCCCGCATTCTCAGTGCCGCCGGGTACCCCCGATTCGAAGCGCTCGAGACCCACTACAGCCTTCTCCACCGTCGTCCGTACGAGGGCGACCTCGAGCTCGTCAGTCGGGGCCAGGGTCTTGGTGTAATGCCGTACTTCGGTCTGGAAAACGGGTTCCTCACGGGCAAGTACCGCAGCCGTGCCGACCTCGATGATTCCGCACGCAGCGTTCGCGTTTCGCGTCACCTCAACCGCAGCGGACTTCGGGTGCTTCACGCTCTCGATACCATCGCCCGCGAACAAGACGCACCCGTCGCCTCGATCGCGCTGGCGTGGCTGCTCAACCGCGCAGGTGTCGCCGCTCCGGTTGCAAGCGCATCCCGCCCCGACCAGGTTGACGCGCTCGTGCAGGCCGCCGTCATTCGACTGACGAGAAGCCAGGTCGTCGAGCTCGAGCGCGCAACTCGCGTCTGACCGAAAACAACCCCCCAACTCTGGCGCGCTCCACCCGGGCGGTCCTGCCGTAGTGTTGAGGGTGATGAACGGCTCAGTTGAACTACCGCTCGATGTTGCCGAGTTGTCCTTTGCCGCATCCGGTGATGCCGTTATTCGGCGCAGCGTTCTCCCCAGCGGAGTGCGCATCCTGTCCGAGCACATGCCGGGTTCTCGCAGCGCCACGGTGGGCTACTGGGTAGCCGTCGGTTCGCGCGACGAACTTCCTGGCGCTCCCGAAACCACGGATGCCGCCGGTCGCGAGTCAGGATTCGGATCCACCCACTTCCTTGAGCACCTTCTTTTCAAGGGCACCGCAAAGCGCACAGCATTCGACATCGCGATCGCCTTCGATTCCGTTGGCGGCGAGAGCAACGCGGCAACCGCGAAGGAATACACCTGCTATTACGCCAAGGTCCGCGACAGCGACCTCGGGATGTCCGTTGAGACTCTCACCGACATGCTGACGTCGTCGCTGCTCGATCCGGTCGAGTTCGAGACCGAGCGTGGCGTGATTCTCGAAGAGCTCGCGATGGCGGAAGACGACCCGGCGGATGTCGCGAGCGAGAACCTCTTCGCTGCCGTCCTCGGCGACCACGCTCTCGGGAGGCCGATCGGCGGCACCCCCGAGACCATCCGTGCGGCGACCCGCGACGCTGTGCTCGATCACTACCGTGCCAACTATCGCCCGCAGGATCTCGTCGTCACGGCGGCCGGTGCCGTTGACCACGACGAACTCGTCGCCGGCGTCACCCGTGCTCTCGTCGACGCCGGGTGGGACCTCAGCACTCCGGCGCGGCCCGTCGAGCGCCGTTCGCTTCCGGTGGCAACCGTCACCAGGCAGTCAGCGCTCGTCGTTGTTCGCCGCCCGATCGAACAGGTTCACCTGCTGGTTGGGATGCCGGGACTGACGGCATCCGATGATCGTCGAATGACGATGAGCGTGCTCAACTCGATTCTCGGCGGCGGAATGTCGTCGCGGCTGTTCCAGGAGATCCGCGAACGTCGCGGGCTTGCCTACTCGGTGTACTCCTTCGCCGCCTCGTACTCCGATGCCGGCGTCTTCGGGTTGTACGGCGCGTGCTCGCCGGCGAAAGCCCGCCAGGTCGCCGACCTCATGCTCGAGGAGCTGCGGTC
Source organism: Mycetocola sp. (assembly GCA_045629445.1). Lineage (GTDB taxonomy): Bacteria > Actinomycetota > Actinomycetes > Actinomycetales > Microbacteriaceae > Mycetocola_A. Next base: position 2,785 of record JAZQRG010000624.1, read on the forward strand.
AGTCGCCGTGAACGGCGTCACCGAGGATGAAATCCGACGCGCGCACGGCCAGCTCTCCGGCGGGAGCGCGCTCGCTCTCGAAGAATCCGAGACCCGGATGTCGCGCCTCGGCCGCGCCGAAATCACGCTGGGTGAATTTACCGACCTCGACGAGAGCCTGCGCCGCCTGTATCTCGTCACCGCCAAGGACGTGCAGAATCTCGCGCGCGACCTGCTGAACCAACCCCTGTCCCTCTCTGCAGTCGGTGCCGTCGATGACGACGTATTCGCCGGCTTTGGTGAGGCTGTGAAGGAGCTTTCATGAGCCAGTACATCTACCTCGTCCGGCACGGCGAGCAGCAGGACGCCCAGCACGGTATGCCGGACGGGCCGCTGTCCGCTCGTGGCCGCAGGCAGGCTGAGCACCTGGCCCAACGGATCGGGGGACTCCCGATCACCGGGACGTACCACTCGCCGTTGCAGCGCGCCGCTGAGACCGCGCGGATCATCCACGAGCGGCTGCCCGCGATCGACCCGGAGCCGAGCGCGTTGCTCTTCGACTGTGTGCCGACCGGCAAGCTGCCCGAGATGCCGTCGGCGTACGAGCCGTTCTTCGGCGCGGTGACCGAGGCGGAGATCGTGGCGGGAACCGCACAGATGGCGGATGCCGTCTCGGAGTTCCTGGCACCGCGCAAGGGCGATCGCCACGATGTCCTGATCACCCACAACTTCGTCAT
>JAZQRG010000625.1:0-3472 GCA_045629445.1 Mycetocola sp.
GCCTGCCCATGGTTGCTGAAGAGCTGTCGGTCGACGTCGCCCGCTATCACGATACGGCCGGCCTGCGCGGGGCCGGGCGAGTGTTTCTTGACCGAATGTTCTCGGTGGATGGCATTTCCCCAGCGTAGTAAATACCACCCGAACCGGCTGCCGGGTAGCGGCATCCGCTCAGGAACACGAAACATCTCCCGCGTAGGCTTGGAGCGTTCCCGCGGTGCATCCACCGGTAGCCAGCCTCGAACGAAAGCAGAACCGTGCAGGTATCCCCTTTGATCTGGACTCTCACGATCGTCTTTATCCTGGCGCTGCTCGCCTTCGACTTCTTCTTCCACGTGCGGAAGGCGCACATTCCGACACTCAAGGAAGCGGCGATCTGGTCGTCGATCTACATTGGAATCGCGATCGTCTTCGGTCTTGGCGTTCTGATCTTCGGCGGCCCTGGTCCCGGCTCTGAATACTTCGCCGGCTACATCACCGAGAAGGCACTGTCTGTTGACAACCTCTTCGTCTTCCTCATCATTATGGCGAGTTTCAGGGTGCCGCGAGAAGACCAGCAGAAGGTCCTGCTCTTCGGAATCGTGTTCTCGCTCATCGCCCGAACCGCGTTCATCTTCCTCGGCGCAGCGCTCATCAACTCATTCGCGTGGGTGTTCTATTTCTTCGGTCTCATCCTCCTGCTGACGGCGGGCAACATGCTCAAGCCGAAGAAGGATGAGGACGATGAAGCAGACAACCTCATCATCCGGTTCGCGAAGAAAGTACTCCCGACCTCCGAGCACTACGACGGCGACAAGCTCTTCACGATCGAGAATGGCAAACGTGTTCTCACGCCCATGCTCCTCGTCATGGTTGCTATCGGCGGAACCGACATTCTCTTCGCGCTCGACTCGATCCCGGCAATTTTCGGTCTCACCCAGGACGTGTTCATCGTCTTCACGGCGACAGCATTCTCGCTGCTCGGGCTCCGCCAGCTCTTCTTCCTCATCGACGGTCTGCTCGACCGCCTCATCTATCTTTCCTACGGTCTCGCGGCGATTCTCGGGTTCATCGGCGTCAAGCTCATCCTGCACGCGCTGCACGAGAACAACGTGCCGTTCATCAACAACGGCGAGCACGTTCCTGTGGTGGAGATCAGCACGGGGCTCTCGCTCTCGGTCATTCTCGGCGTCCTGGTTGTGACCGTCATTGCATCGATGGTGAGCCCCAAGGGCAAAGCGCACGCCGCCATTTCGGGGGCCCGCCGCCATGCCACCGCGTACGTCGATCTCGAGTACACGGCAGACCAGGGCGAGCGTATCCGCGTCTTCGAGAAGCTCGTTGCTGAGGAAGACGCCATTCGCAAGCTGCAGCCCAAGTACCGCCAGTGGGTCCGAAACGAGGCGGAGCTGATGGCTCTGCTCAAGCGGGCGCACGACGAGCACGACGCGTCGCTGTCCAGATAGATCCGGGATTCACGCCAAAGGGCGCCGGCGCATTCACAATGCACCGGCGCCCTTGTGGGTTAGAGGGCAGCCGGAACCAGGACCCGGTCGATGCCGTGAATGACTCCGTTGCTCGCGCGGATATTGAGGGCCTTCAGGATGAGCTGAGGATCGCGGAGCGCGGTGTTCTCATCGCGAAGCGTGGTCAGGCGTGGCTTGACAACTCCACCATTCGCCATCGTGAGGGACTTCGAGAGCAGTACTTGAACCGCCCCGAGTGAGCGATCCGGCACTACGTGGTACAGCAGGAGCCCGCTGATCTGCTCAACCGTCAGTGTCGTTGTGATCGTCGTGAGCGCTGCGGCCTCGCTCGCGGGGGCTGCACCCGTCACATCCGTAACGAGCCGCAGGAACGCGCGGTCGTTCGGGGCGAAGACAGTGAACCGGCGAGACGTGTCGCCGAGAACTGCCGTCAGTCCCGTTGCTCCAAGCGCCTGGACAAGCAGGTCATAGTCGTATGGGTTGTTGTCGGGCGTCCCTCCGCCGGACGCGGCGACGGCAACGTCGACGATGGAGCCGGCGGGGGTGGATGACCCGTGGGCACTCGCGGGTGCGAGTGGGCCGACGAGGACCAGGGCCGCTACGGCCGCGGTGATCGCCGTGATGGCGTTTTTCTTTTTCATGTTCGGCACTCCTTTGTCATGGCATATTCATGCCCCGAATGGGTGCCTCCCGCGATGGAGCATACGACAGTCCTGTCAGATCTGCCATCCCTAAATAAATGTCGGGCCCGGTGCATCCAAAACGCGTCTCAGAGGGGAAGTAACACTGAGAGCGCGGTTGTGCCCGCCGGGATCCGGCCGGGTGCCTCTGTCTTGGGCCCTGGCGGCACATCCCGCTTTCTTACTGTGGTCGTCGTGCTGCAATAACCGAAAACAGGGCTGGTCTCGGGGAGGCGAATGGTCGAAACTATGGATGGCGGTGCTGCCAGTCGATCACCGTCGGCGCCTGACCGGGTGCATTCAACGCGATTCGCGGATCGAGAGGTCACACACGACGTGACGGACCACGACGATGCCGAAATCGCCGCGCGCTTCAGCGCGGGCGACGAACGCGCGCTCGCGGAGGCGTACCAGCGTTGGTCCCGCGTGGTTTACTCGGTCGCACTGCGGATGCTTGGGGTTCGCGCCGACGCCGAAGATGTGACCCAGCAGGTCTTCATTTCAGCCTGGCGAGGGCGGGCAACGTTTGATCAATCGAAGGGACCCCTCGGCGCGTGGCTGATCGGAATCACTCGACGCCGCATCGCTGACGCGCTCGAAGCACGCAACCGGGTTCGAGGAATCGAAGAAAGTTATGCCGAAGCAATGGCCAACGGTACCGGCCCGGAGGCCGTGGACGTCGTTGATCGACTGATGATCGCCGATGAACTTGAAAACCTCGACCCGGTGCCTCGCCGTCTCATGGCGCTGGCGTTCTACGAAGACCTGACACACTCGGAGATCGCGGAGACGACCGGAATCCCGCTGGGGACTGTGAAGAGCCATATTCGACGAAGCCTCGGCAAGCTCCGGACACGACTGGAGGTGGCCGATGACACACCTCGATGACGAGGCAATGATTCTCTACTCGCTCGGCGAAGAGAATCCGGATGCCGGTGCGCGCGAACATCTTCAAACCTGCCCGGACTGTGCTGACGAGTTCGCCTCGCTCGAGCGGCTCGTCACCGCCGGTCGATCGGGAGGCGACGTCGAGCTGGTTCGACCCCCAGAGTCTGTGTGGCAGGCCATCCACAGCGAGCTCGGGTTGCCACCCGAACTCAGGAACTCCGATGCGGTTGCGCACGTCGAAGCGGCTGCGCCAGACGACCCGAGTGCCGGGCGGGACCACTCTCGTCGGCCCCGCCGGTCACCGAGGTGGCGAAGGACACCGACGGTGCTCCTCGTTGCCGCGTCGCTCATTATTGGGGTGGTCGCTGGCGGACTCGGCGTTGGGATGATCACGCGCGCGACTGAGCCACGAACCGTGGCAGAGGCCGCGCTCGAGCCGTT
>JAZQRG010000626.1:0-6286 GCA_045629445.1 Mycetocola sp.
GCCGAGCGGCTTGTCACCGGGCTCGATTCCGCGACACGCCTCGTGCTCCTCGACGCACTGTCCGCGGCGGCTGGCGAAATCACGCGGGACCTCGCACCAGGATCGGTCGATCTGCGGTTGCGCGGTCGCGATGTCGAATTCGTCGTGACGCCACCGAGTTCCGAGCCCGACACCGACGAGCGACCTCCGGTTGACCTCGACGACGCGAGCACCTCGCGTACAACGCTTCGCCTCCCAGACGCCCTCAAGGCACGGGTGGACGAAGCAGCAGCAGCGGACGGCCTGTCTGTCAACACCTGGCTGGTGCGCGCCGTCGCCGCCGCCCTCGCACCCAAACAACGCCGGAACGCCCAGCGCACACTGCGCACCGGCGATAACTTCGCCGGGTGGGCGCGCTAGCCCACCGACGCCAACCACAGTCACGAGGCCCGCGAACCCGCAGGGCCGGTTCCGCACGCCCAGAGAAAGGGAGGCGCACGCATGCCTAGATTCGACACACCAACACCCATCGACCTCGCCATCCACCTGCCCGTCGGGGAGATCACCGTCGTCGCGAGCGACCGCACGGACACCGTCGTGACGGTGTCGCCCACGAATGAATCGAAGGCGGTTGACCGTCGCGGCGCCGAGGAAACGAAGGTGGACTTCGACGGCCAGCGCCTCACCGTAACCGGGCCCAAGCCGCGGTTCAGCCTGATCGGTCCGAGTGAATCAGTCGATCTGCTCGTCGAGCTGCCGACGGCATCTCGCCTCACGGCGGAGATATCGGTCGGCGGAGTGAGGACAACCGGCCGCCTCGGGGCCACCCGGATTAAAGCGTCCACCGGCGCCGTCGATCTCGAAGCCACCGGTGACCTGTGGCTCCGCGCAGGTCATGGCAACACAACAGTGGGCACGGCAACGGGCGGGGCCGACGTCACCGCAGACCACGGACAGATCCGCATCGGGTCTCTCTCTGGCGACGCCGTCCTCAAGTCCTCACACGGCAACATCCGCGTGGGTGAATCGACTGGCGAGCTGGAGGCGAAGCTCTCATACGGCGACCTCGAAATCGACAAGGCTCTCGGTTCTGTCACCGCGAAGACCGCATATGGCGCCATCGAATTGCGCGAGGTCTCGAGCGGTTCAATCCAGGTCGAAAGCGGCTACGGACAGATCACCATCGGCATCCGGCCAGGCGTCCGAGCGTGGCTCGACGCCGCGTCACGGGACGGCCGGGTCCGCAACGACCTCGAGAGCGACAGCGCTCCCGACAGGTCCGAGCAGACCGTCGCCGTGCGTGCGCGCACCCAGTTCGGCAACATCACACTTCACCGCGCCCGATGAGACCGGGCCCACAGAAAGGAGTACCACCATGAATTCCCCAGCCATCGACGTTCGGGAACTTCGAAAGTCCTACGGCGACAAGGTCGTCCTCGACGACGTCACCCTGAGCGTAAACGAGGGCACCGTCACCGCCCTGCTCGGGCCCAACGGTGCCGGCAAGACGACAGCGATTCACATTCTCTCGACGCTCCTCAAGCCGGACGGAGGAACAGCATTCGTCAACGGATGCGACATCATCCGCGATCAGGACGGCGTCCGCGCCGCGATCGGCCTCACGGGCCAGTTCTCTGCCGTCGACAACTTCCTCACCGGCGAGGAGAACCTGCTGTTGATGGCGCGTCTTCGGCATCTGGGCGCGGCTCGGTCCAAAGCGCGGGTTGCCGAGCTTCTCGAACAGTTCGACCTGGTCGAAGCCGCGCGCAAACCGCTCGCCACCTACTCGGGCGGGATGCGACGCCGGCTAGACCTCGCCATGACGCTCGTCTCGACGCCGAGGGTGATCTTCCTCGATGAACCGACCACAGGACTCGACCCGCGAAGTCGACACACCATGTGGGACATCGTGCGCGGGCTGGTCGCCGAAGGAACAACGGTGCTCCTCACGACTCAGTACCTCGATGAGGCCGACGAGCTCGCCAACCGCATCGCTGTGCTCGACGGCGGGCGCATCGTGGCTGACGGAACACCGGATGAGCTCAAACGACTCGTTCCCGGAGGTCACATTCAACTCCGGTTCTCGGATGTCGCAGCACTGAATGCCGCTTCCGGCGTATTCGCGGGAGCGGAACGGGACGACGCGGCCCTGGCGCTGAATGTGGCGAGCGCCGGTGGAGTGCGCACGTTGCGAACCATCCTCGACCGCCTCGATGCGGCTCACGTTGAGGTCGACGACCTCAGTATCACTACCCCCGACCTCGATGACGTGTTCTTTGCCCTGACGGGAAAGAGGGAACAGGCCAGCCGGGCCACGTCGAAAGGAACAGTCTCATGACCACAGTCACGGCAGAGCGCCCATCCACGGGCACCCGCCGCCACTCACACGTCATCGTCGACTCGGTGACGATGTTGCAGCGCATCCTGCTTCACATGGTGCGCTACCCGGGCCTGTCCCTGTTTACCATCCTCGGGCCAGTCATTGCCCTGCTGCTCGTGGTGTTCGTGTTCGGCGGCACTCTCGGAGCTGGCCTGCCCGGAGCTGACCCCGCTGCCGCTCGCGAGGCATACACGGCTTACGTCATGCCTGGCATTCTGCTGATCACGATCAGTGGAGCAACGACGGGAGCCGCCATCACCGTCTCTATGGACATGATCGAGGGAATCACGGCGCGATTCCGCACCATGGCGATCTCGCGGGCCGCGGTGCTCGCCGGGCATGTGCTCGGCAACACCATCCAGGCGATCATTGCCGTTACGCTCGTGCTCGGGGTCGGCGTACTGATCGGGTTTCGGCCGACAGCGGGACCCATCGAATGGATGGCAGTCGCTGGCTTGATCGCCCTCATCTCCTTTGCACTCTGCTGGCTCGGGGTGGCGATGGGAATGCAGGCGAAGTCAGTCGAGACGGCGAGTAATTTGCCGCTCATCCTGACCATCCTGCCCATGCTCGGAAGCGGCTTCGTTCCGACCGAGTCAATGCCAGCCGGGCTGCAATGGTTTGCCGAGAACCAGCCGTTTACGCCGTTCATTGAAACGGTGCGAGGTCTGCTGCTCGGTACTCCACTCGGCTGGAACCCAGCGCTGGCGATCGGGTGGTGCGTCGTCATCGCGGTCGGCGGGTATGTCTGGTCGATGGTGCTCTACGAGCGGAAGTCGGTGCGCTGACTCGGATGTCACTCACGGACGGAGGGCGGTCGCGATCACATCGCGCCGCCCTCGCTCGTGTCTCCCGCCCCACGCTTCGCTGCTCCGACAAAAACGGCTGAACTTCTGGGGAAGTTCCCGCCGTTTCTGGCCGAGCAAGCACCCGTACCCTCACGCCACGTCAGCCGACTGGTTGTCGAGGTAACGGTGAACTCGGCGGAGTCGCACTATCCAAAACGGAATTGTCGCGATCAGCACGATCACGATCGTCACCAAAAGTCCCACATTCAAGACCATAAGGTCGGTGTTTCCGGACGCCAGATCGGCAACCCGCAGCGCACCGAGGCCGAGAAACAGAAGCACGCTCTGCGCGGCCTGGAAGGGGACCAAACCCGCCATCATGCCGGCGTACCGGACGGCGAGCTCCCTCTCGGCAGAATCAAGCTCGGTTTTGCGCCCATTCCACACGACTTTGGTGATCTTCTTTTGCCGGTCCTGATCGCCCGCGAAGAGGGGCGGCATGCGACGCACAAGCGGCAGGCAGATGCCGAGGCACACGCCGCTTGAGATGAACGCAGCGAGGCCAACCGCAATGGCGATCACCGCCAGCAGGTTCGACTCGCCCGTTGTGCCGTCGACGAGAACAGCAATGACGAACCCGACAACCAGGCTGACGAGAAAGGAACTCACGATTCGCCGCCACTTGCGTCGGACGCTGGCGGGAGAGAGCTCGTCCGGCGTCAGTTCCCCCGGGGCATCCCGGGCAATCCGCCGGCGGATCGTCTCGCCAAGCCAGATACTCAAACAGGTGAAGAGGACCGAGCCAGCGATGGCGACCACCGCAGCCCACACGGGCAGTGCACCGGCCAGGGCCACAATCCCCACCGCGGCAGCACTTGCCACCACGAGGAGACCGGACACGCTTACGAGCCGGAGGAAGTGTCTGCGGCCGCGAGGAGTCGCGGGGTCACTGCTCCACGTCGCGACAACAGTGCCAGCGGCCAGAGGGACGATGCCGAGCGTTGCGGCTCCACCTATGGCCAGCCAGTGGACTCCGTTGTCCGCCTCATCGAGATTGAGGGCGATGATGATCGCCACGCCCAACGGGATGCACGAGGCGACGAGAAGCCCGACCGTGGCAGCGGCCACTCTCAGCACCGGGCGTGCTCCTCTATCCTTCATGGTCGCTCCTGTCAGCGGGAGCGTGACCTATCCCTACCGGAATACCAGCGCCGTCGCTCGTTGAGGGAATCGTAGCGGACGCCTACTTCGATGCGCGGTTCTTCACCGTTGCCGCAGCGTGCACACCGGCCTTCACGAGATCGGTCACGTGGGCGTCCGGGAGGAAGGCTCGGGCGAGCGCGATCCCGATCGCGGGAAGATCCGCTTCGTCACGGAAAAGCAGGAAGAGCGGCACAGCCCGAGGGCTGAACTTCAGCTTGAACCGGTGCAGCGAACGGAAGCCATACACGGGTTCAAGCGCGTCGCCGATGCGATCAAGCACCCTTTCGATGATGCCGTCGGCGCGAGGCTGCGAATGGGCGAGGGGCGCACCCGAGAGGGACATGACGTCAGCGCCTTCGTCTCGAAAGACCCGGGCGGACATGGCAATAAGGAACTCCATCACCGGCGGAAAACCGCCTTCCCGTCGGCGCATCAAGTCGAGCGTCCAGCCATGCGGATGCCCGTCGCTTGAGTAAATCGGAAGCCAGCTGAGGAACCCATCAACGGTGCCATCAGGACGCTCGGCCAGGGCGAGACGGACGGCGGGGTCGAGCGCTTCGTCTACCGTTCCGAGCGTGAAGCGCATTTCGGGGAGTGCTTTCTCCCCGACCCACTGCTCCGAAATTGCATCGATCTGGCGACGCACGGCGGTGGGCTCGTCAGCGAGGGTGGTCAATCGGAATGAAATGTTCTCCCGATTCGCCCGGTTGATGGAGGTGCGAACCGAGTTCCACCGTTTACCGGTGAACGTCAGGCCCGGCAAATCGACGACCGTGTCCTCGGCGACCTGAAGAGCGCGCCACGAGAGCGGGATGACCTGACGGAGCTCGCTCGACGCGCCGAACACACAGGGCACGAAGCCGGCGTCCTCACACGACGCAATCCACTCGGTGAGTGTTTGCTGCTGTTTGGCCGGCGGGGCAATTGGATCCGATAGTGCGATGGCGACGCCCGCGTGGATTTGATAGGCGACGACCGTGGTTGGGTCACTGCCGAAGAAATGCACATTTTCGTGCCAGGTGGCCATCCAGGACAACGGGCCACCGCCGGTGCGCTGAACAATTTCGCGGACTGCCTGAGGGCGGCTCACGCGCCCGCCAGGGGCCGGACGTTTCAGTCGGACGCGAAAGGCCTGTCTGGCGAAGAGCAGGTACCCGACCATGAGTGCCCACAGAAAAGCGGATGCCGCGGCAAGCGACAGATCATCCCGAATCCTGTCTGCAGCGGCTGGATCGATAACGAGCAGAACCACCGACGCGGCACCGAGCACGAGATTGAAGACGCCAAGGCCGATCGCGGCAATCCACGCGGCCCTGAACCCCTTCCTCACCCCGTGCGCGATCACCACGATGACGAAAGCGTCAATCGCAACGTCGATACCGGAAACACCGCCGGGAACGGCAGAACCGAACGGCCCGTGCGTCGGGATGAAGGTCAGTATTACCTGCACCGTTCCGAGGGAGACCAGCATGACCCAGGCAACGAACCGGCGCTCCCTGGTGCTCGGTCTCCTGAAGCCGCGGACGTTGACGGCGAGCACGAGAGCGACAGCTGCGGCGTGTTCGACATCGGCCAGAGTGCCAAAAAACATCACGCTGACCACGCAGTAGGCTGCCAGGATCAGCTGCACCCGAGGACGCCACGGGAGACGCAGTGTGGACGCCGCCGCAGCGAGGCACGCCATCAGCCCACCGGACGGCCCGACATCGCTCTCTACGGCGAGGCTCTGTGCCCAGCCCGATCCAGCGGATGCCGCCACGATGACGAAGAGAAAAGTCGCACCAATCGCGAAAAACTGGCCTCCGGCGAACCAGAGCACCGCTGTCCAGGTTCCCCGTCGCCATTCGAGCAAACCCATGCCTGCCGGAATCAGAACGAGGAAGATGACGAAGACAACGGGCAGACCAACGAGAAATGTTCCCGTGATCGGCGTCCA
>JAZQRG010000627.1:0-9200 GCA_045629445.1 Mycetocola sp.
GCTGATTCATAGACGAACGGAAGCGATTCCGACCGCAACAGGAGGTCTTCCGTCGGTTTCAGCGACTGGCGCGCTGCAATGATCGCTTCGCAGGCAGCGAGGACAAAGTCGGCACGTTGTGAGCGGAGGCTTTGCAGCGCATCACGGAATTGTTCAACCCGCAGCTCTGCTTGTTCCTCCTGCCGCGTCATGAGTGCGTAGTCGACAAAATCGAACAGCTCCATGGGCCCGCATGGGCCGACGGTGAGGTCGAGGATGTCGGCCTGCCGCGTAGACAGGAGCGCCAGCGCTTGCTCGTAATTGCCCGACTGACCTTCGATCAGTGCCACGACTGAGGTGAGAATCGACCTCACCCGGTGCGTTCGACGCACGACCGGCTCGGTCAGTAAGCGCTCAACGCGGCGACGTGCCGCGACGCGTTCGCCGCGGAACGCGTCCGCGAAGGCGAGAACCGCTTCGGCACCGACCCGGATGAGTGGACTCTGCACGGTGTCCGTCGTGATCTCGAGTGCGACAGTGACAGCACGCTCGAACTCGTCCCAGTATTGGTTGTGCGCGAGCATCATGGACACCTGGGTCGCCTCGACCGCGCGGACGAGTCGATTGCCACCTCGCCCTTCCATGGCAGCCACCGGTGAGAACGATCCGAGACGCATTCCACGGTAGGCATACAGGAGAGTGGCCACGCAGCCCGCAAGTTGCGACCATCCCGGCCCGTCTGTTGCGGCTCTAATAGCCAGGAGCGGCTCGGACGGAGCATTGGGTGACCTCATCGTGGCGGCTATCGCGACAATCGCGGGATGCAGCGGCGCCGCCGCCGTGGCGCAGAACGACGCGAAGTCTTCCCACGCGTCAAGATCACCGCCGAGGACGTTGACGAGGGCGTAGACCGCGAGCGCTTCTCCGCGGGCATCCTGGTCGAGATCGTCGTCTCGGAGCCGCGATCGGATGGTCTCCCTCGCCGCATCCTGATCGTTCTCGACGACCGCCTGCCGGAGGGCCCGAGCCGGAGCAGTCTCTCGAAAAAGCGTGGCTGTGTCAGCTGGCGCGAAGCGTTCCATCACGCGGTCGGCGACCCCGAAGTCGCCGTCGCATGCAGCAATATTGGCGGCTGCGGCTGCGGCCGTTGCCGCAACCGTCGGACTCGGCGCGCTCTCGGCGGCCGAGACAAGGCAGAACACCGCGAATGACGGCCGGTTAGCGTTTGCGAAGAAGCCTGAGGCGGTGATCAGGTCGGCACTGCTGACGGGTTCACCGGCGTAAAGCAGATGGAGCGCACGACCGTTCGGTCCCGAGCGGTCCACCGGACGCACTCGACTCGCGGCGAGGTGGTCCTCCGGCTGCGACCCCCCGAGGACCGCGGCGCGGTGCAGGTCAGACATCCAGCGGATGCGTTCCCTTTCGGCAATCCCGACGAACCCGGACGCCCGGGCGACCTCAATGCGTTCCGGGTATGGAACGACCGCGTCACCCTGGAGTGCAAGCGCCAGAAGACGCGCCCGCAGCGCCGGTGACAGCGCCTGGAAGTCGATAGCGAGCGACGCTCCCTCCCGGCTCAGGTCACCCAGCCTCGGGAGCCCTCCGAACCACTGATCATCGCGGACGCAGCGCTCGATCGCCGCGGGCGGCACCGGATCGGTTCCAAAAATGCTCTCGAGGTGCCGTCGCGCGAGGGCAGACAGCGGCGCGACATCCCCGGACGATGATCGCGTGATCATCGCCCCATCATACGGAGGCGTCCTGCTGGCGCGCATGGGGGTACCAGCCGCCTTTTTTCATTCGTTCGTCGTGCTGCGAACCGGCGTGTCTTCGGTTGTCGCCACTGACGCGTCAATGACTCGGCGAGTCAATTGACTCTTCGTGTCGGTCAGGCCGGTGGCCAACGATTGTCTGAGTCAGCGAACGCTGCTTTCGACAGACACCCCGCCCACGGTGGCGGGCAAGAGAAAGGAAGAGATCATGAGCACCACTGAGCAAGAGATTCGGAACGTCGTACTGGTGCACGGCGCATTCGCGGATGGTTCGGGATGGCGTGGGGTGTACGACAACCTGACGGCCAGGGGCCACCGGGTCACGATCGTGCAGAACCCCCTGACCTCGCTCGAGGATGATGTTGCGGCCACGACGAGAGTGCTCGACCTCCAGGACGGCCCGACAATTCTCGTCGGCCATTCCTGGGGCGGGACGGTCATCACCGAAGCGGGCAACCACTCCGCCGTTGCCGGACTGGTTTACGTCTCCGCGCTCGCCCCTGACAGCGGCGAGAACACCTCGAAGCAGTACGAAGGTTTCGCCGCTACACCCAAGTTCATCATCGACGTCGGCGATGACGGATTCGGGTTCCTCAACCACGACACGTTCAAGATCGGCTTTGCTGCAGACGCAACAGACGCCGATGCGGCGTTCCTGCGGGACTCGCAGGTACCGATCAACATGTCGGCATTCGGCACCGAGGTGAGCCATGCAGCCTGGCATGACAAGCCGGCATGGGCCGTCATCGCCTCCGAGGACAATTCGTTCGACCCGGGGATGTTGCAGCACATGGCAACGCGCGCTGGAGCCGAGATCACCACAGTATCCGCCAGCCATGCGGTGTTCATGACTCAGGCCAGCGTCGTGTCTGACGTGATTGCTGCGGCAGCACAGAACGCTCTTGCCGTTGCCCGATAGTGAGACCACGTGCCCCGGCTGGCTCGACTCATCGAACCGGCCGGGTAGGGCCTGCTCGGATCAGGCGCCGGCCGAACACCTGACCGGCAGCACCCGCCCGATCCCTGAACGGGTTACTCGAGCAGTTGAATGCCCACGGACTCACCCCGGTTGGACAGGGTAACGACGAGGGCAAGGTCGGAGTTGTCGGGGTCGAACGCGAACTCGAACGCCGCAAACGGTGCGCTCTCACCGGTCTGGTGTGGGTGAATGGCGACCCGGATCAGCTGGAGTGAGCGGATGATGTCGACGTCGTTATCGCCGGAGCGGTCGACGAGCATCTCGAGGAGATCGTCGCCCACCTCTTCGAGCGTGGATTCAATAAAGGTCGTGACGTCGGAGTTCCGGTCGTCGACGTCACTCAGCATTGCTTCGCGAGCGCGCAGGTCGAGCCCGTCAAGCGAGCTGACGAAACCGGCGGCGGTATCGAGGCCCTCGACCGCCACGGTCTGGCCGCCAGGCGAACTCACCGAAACATCGACGGCCTGGTCACCGACCTCGACGGTCTCAGACCAGTAGATCGCGCCGTCCTCATCGGTGTTGAGCGCGCCAAAGAAGTCGTGTTCCGTCGTCATATCAGCCAACTAGTTTCTGTGCGAACACGTGAGGGGTGAATCCGGTGAGGTCGTGGATGCCCTCGCCCTGGCCGACAAGCTTGATCGGGATGCCTGTCTTCTCCTGCACCGCGAGGACGAAGCCACCCTTCGCCGAGCCGTCGAGCTTGGTGAGGACGAGACCGGTGACGCCGGCGTGCTCAATGAAAGCCTCCGCCTGTGACAGACCGTTCTGGCCGGTCGTCGCGTCAAGGACGAGGAGAACCTCCGAGATCGGGGCCTGCTTCTCGACGACACGGCGGATCTTGGACAGTTCGTCCATGAGCCCGCCCTTGGTCTGCAACCGGCCAGCGGTGTCGATGAGCACGATCTCGATGCCGTTCCGCTTCGCGAAGTCGACGGTCTGGAACGCGACACTTGCCGGGTCCTGGCCGTGCTGCTGCGGACGCACGATCTGCGCTCCCCCGCGCTCAGCCCAGGTGGCGAGCTGGTCGACGGCAGCGGCGCGGAAGGTATCTGCGGCACCAACGACGACGCTGCGGCCGTACGTACCGAGGAACTTGGCGAACTTGCCGATCGTGGTGGTCTTGCCGACGCCGTTGACGCCGACGACGAGCACGACGGCGGGCCGTTCGGTGAGCTTAAGCGTTGTGTCGTATTTCGAGAGGCGTTCCTCGATGGATTCGCGCAGCATCCGTTGCAGGTCGCGGGGATCCGTCGTGCGGTACCTGTCGACTTTTGCGTGGAGGTCCTCGATCACGGCTTCGGTGACGTCGGGGCCGAAATCTGCGGTCAGCAGCGCGTACTCGAGGTCTTCCCACGTGTTCTCATCGATCGTGGGCTTCGCGAACATGCCCTTGAGGGCGCCTGAAAGAGACCAGGACGAAGTTTGTGCCATGCACTAAGACTAACGAGTCGTCAGCCGGCCTTTTCCTCGTTCACCACCCGCTGCCCAACGACGGCAGACACTCCGTCCTGTCGCATGGAGACACCGTAGAGAGCATCCGCGATCTCCATGGTGCGTTTCTGGTGCGTGATGACGATGAGCTGGCTTGACCGGCGAAGGTCCTCGAAGATGGTGAGAAGCCTGCCGAGGTTGGCGTCGTCGAGGGCGGCTTCGACCTCATCCATGATGTAGAACGGGCTCGGCCTCGCCTTGAAGATCGCGATGAGCAGGGCGACGGCGGCGAGCGACCGTTCACCGCCCGAGAGCAGCGAGAGCCGTTCGATCTTCTTGCCGGCTGGCTTGACGGTGACCTCGATACCCGTCGTGAGGAGATCGTCGGGGTTGGTCAGCGAGATGCTGCCGGTTCCGCCGGGGAAGAGCACGGGAAATACCTCGCCGAAGGCGGTAAGGGTGTCTTCGAACGCGCTCGCGAAGATCGCCTGCATCTTGTCATCGAGCTCCTCGATGATCGTCAACAGGTCCTTGCGGGTGTTGGTGAGGTCGGTGAGCTGCTCGGTGAGGAATTTGTGCCGTTGTTCGAGAGCGGCGAACTCCTCGAGGGCGAGCGGGTTCACGCGACCGAGCTGGGCGAGTTTGCGTTCGGCCTTCTCGAGTCGCTTCTGCTGTTCCGGTCGGGAGAAGGGGATGCCGTCGGTCGCGTCCGGCGCAGCGTCATCGTCCTCGGCGGCGTCGGCGGCGTCGTTCCCCTTCCGCGTGCCGTTCGGCGCATTCTCCGACCGCTCGAGCGGCACAAGCCCGGTGGGGCCGTACTCGGCGACGAGCACGTCTTCAACGAGGCCGAGTTCGGACGCGGCGCGCTCGAGCAGGCTCGAGAGGTGGAGCTTCTTTTCGTAGATCTGCAGTTCGAGTCCGTGCACGTTTTCGGTGATCACCTGAAGGCGTTCCCGAAGGCTCTGCTCCTCGCGCCGAAGTCCCGTGAGCTCAGCGTTCTGGCTGGCGCGTTCTTCCTCGGCCTTCGCGAGCACGAGCTTCGCCTCTGCGACCGATTTGTCGACGGAGCTGAGAACGGACGGCAGGATGTCTGCGACGGCGGTTGCGGCGTCAACCTGCCGCTTGCGGATGACGGCCCGGCGCGCGGCGGCTTCGGCGGCGACCCGGTCTGCCTCCATTTGCGCGAGCAGATTCGTGACGCGCTGCTCCTCGGCGCGCACCCGCTCACGTGCGGTCTCGAGCTGCAGTCGGGATTCCACTTCCCGCTCACGCGCCTGCTCGAGTTCGACGAGCAGAGCCTCGCGACCGGAGACGTCGAGGATTGGGCGAGGCCGTGACCTGGCGGTATCGAGTTCGGCCTGTGCCTTGTGCGCCGCAGACTCGGCGTCGGCAACTGCCCCTGCCGACAGTGCGAACGCGGCACTCAGCCGATCGAGCTCTGCCGTCGACGCTTCGACCTGGACCCGTGCCCGGTTGAGCTTCTCGGCCTGGGCGGCCAGTTGGGCGTCAAACTCGCGCAGAGCAGCGAGTGCGGCCCGCGACAGTTCCTTCGCGCTTGTGAGCGCCGTGCGTTGTTCCGCGAGTTCAAAGCGCACATCCTCGAGCTGGGCGGTGACCGCGGTGAGGCGCTCGGCGGCGGCATCACGCTCGGCGATGAGTTCGATGCGTCCCTGCTTCGCGCCGGATCCGCCGCGAAGAACAAAATCGGTGAGCACGTCGCCGGATCGGGTGATCAGGGTCACCGGCCCGCCGAGGCCGGTGAGCTGCGGCCCTGTCTGGCGGGCCGCGTCCACATCGTCGGCGATACCGATGAAACCGAGGATCCCGAGCACACCCGCTGGCGCTGTGACGACGTCGGATGCCGGAACCACTCCATTCATCGTCGGCCACGTCACCGCGCGAGCCGTGGCATCCGCGATCACGATCTCGACCCGACCGAGGTCGTGATCACGAGCGTGGGCAATGGCGCGTTCGGCCGCCGCCCGATCGTCGGCGAGGAGACCGTCAGCGAGGGTGCCGAGTGCAGCAGCGATCGCCGCTTCAAAGCCAGGCTTCACTGAAACCGCATCGGCGACGAGGCCACGGATGCCGTCGAGGCCCGCGGCGATGAGGTCGGCTGATCCGTCTTTGATGTTGAGGGCGCGCGAAAGGGCACTGGTCTGCGCGGCGAGGGCGTCGCGTTCGCGCTCGTACCCGTGCAGGAGTTCGCGGAGACGCTCGATCTCGGCCTCGGTGTCGAACACCCGGGCCTGGGCGAGCTCGTAAGCTTCGTCGAGGCCGTTCTCCCCCGCGTCGACGTCTCCCGCAGCCTCTTCAATCTCGGCGAAATGCCGCACGGCCGTTTGGTTGCGGTCGGTCGCGGCTTCGAGCGCGTTCTCCTGCCGGAGCCGCTCGCCACGCACGGCGGCGAGCCGTGACGCGGCCGCGTCCGCCTGGCCGGTCAGCTTGGTGATCTCGAGGTCGTGGCGGGAGACCAGGGCGCTCTGGGCGGCAATCTCCATGTCAACGGCGTCGAGTCGTTCCCTCGATGCGAGCGTGGCCTGCTGTGCCGATCGCCAGGCATCCTCGGCCGCGAGAATCGCCTGTTTGAGGGCGTCGACCTCCGCCCGCGCATCGTCCACCATCGACCGCGTGACGCTCGACGACGGGTCGTACGATTCGGCTTGCGCGCCAAGCAGCGCGAGCCGCTGGTTCGCGAGGGTGAAGAGGTTGCGGAGTCGTTCCTGCACCGACTCGAGAGCGAAGCTCGTCCGGCGGGCCGCATCGACGGCATCCCCCACCTGGGCCTGCTCGATGCGCTGAATGCGCAGTTGCTTCTGTTCGAGTTGCTCCTGGAGCACGATGCGTTCGGTGTGCCGCTCGCTCTCGGTGCGGCCGTATCCGTCGAGCAGCGTGCGGAGGGTGACGACCTCGTCCGCGAGCAGCCGTGCCTTCGCGTCCCGCACGATCGAGGCGATCGACTGGGCCTCGCGAGCGATCTCAGCCTGGTGGCCGAGCGGCTTCAACTGCCGGCGAATCTCACCGGCGAGGTCGCTGAGCCGGGTGAGGTTGGTCTGCATCGCCTCGAGCTTGCGCAGCGTCTTTTCCTTGCGGCGTCGGTGCTTGAGGATGCCGGCCGCTTCCTCGATGAAACCGCGGCGCTCCTCCGGGCTCGCGCGAAGGACGGCGTCGAGCTGTCCCTGTCCAACGATGACGTGCATCTCACGGCCGAGGCCGGAGTCACTCAGCAGCTCCTGCACGTCGAGCAGCCGGCAGCCCTGACCGTTGATGGCGTATTCGCTCGATCCGTTGCGGAACAGTGTGCGGCTGATCGTCACCTCGGTGTACTCGATCGGGAGCGCCCCGTCGGAGTTGTCGATCGTGAGGATGACCTGGGCACGACCAAGCGGGCCACGCGTCGATGTCCCGGCAAAGATAACGTCGTCCATCTTGCCGCCGCGGAGCGTCTTGGCCCCCTGCTCCCCCATGACCCAGGCGAGCGCATCGACGACGTTGGACTTGCCGGAGCCGTTGGGTCCGACGACGCACGTGACGCCGGGCTCGAACGCGAATGTTGTCGGTTGCGCAAACGATTTGAAGCCCTTGAGGGTGAGGCTCTTCAAATACACGCTGTCTCCGGTTTCTCCGCGCCCCGATCGCGCGAATTCTCTGCACTACCGTACCCAACGAAATGCCCCAAACTCCGACAGACCCGGGCGTGAACGGCAAATCGGCGCTCTTTACAGGCCCTTCCGGCCGTGGCTAAGCTGGTCGGCTGCCCTCTGGCGGTGGAACGAGGAACAGGTCATGGTCCCGAACACAACGATCGATGGCGTGACGATCGACGAACTGACGATCCCCGAGAGCCTCGACTCGGTTGACGGTCGCGCCTTCGTCGAAATGGTCGAGTTGCGCAACGCGGTGCAGCACGAGATTCTCGGCGATGAAGACCTCGCTCCCACTCCCAGGGAACTCCTGCCGTTCTGGCGCGACAGGTTCGCGCCGAAGCGGCTCTTCCTCGCCAGGCTCGACGGCCGGATCGTCGCTCGCGGGGTGTACGAGTGGCAGCCCGAGGATGACGCACCCGCCGCGTTCCTCGAGGTACAGGTCGCGAGCGACGCACGCCGAAAAGGCATCGGCACAGCGATGCTGCGGTTGCTCGAGGGCCTCGCCGCTGACGACGGGTTGGGGATCCTCCAAACCTGGAGTTCGCACCGGGCGCCCGAGACGACCAACCTGCTCGTTCCGCCGACGGGTTTTGGCGCGATCGACAGGAACTCGCCCGCCGTGCATTTCGCGCTCGCTCATGGCTATGCACTCGAGCAGGTGGATCGGATGTCGCGCATCGACCTGCCCGTCGACCCGGCGTTTCTCGCCGACAAACGCGGTGAGGCCGAATCGCACAGCGCCGGCTACGAGGTGGCGAAGTGGGTTGGCCGCTGCCCGGACACGTGGCTCACCGACATGGCACGCCTGCACCAGAGGATGTCGACGGATGCCCCATCCGCCGCGATCGAATTCGCCGAAGAGCAGTGGGACGAGACGCGTGTGCGCAACCTCGACGACATGAACGAGGCCGGCGGGAGGGTCAACCTGACTTCGGCCGCCCTCCATATCGCGTCGAACCGGCTCGTCGGATACTCCGACATTGCCCTGCCGGAGCAGGAGGGCAGGCCGGCGACCCAGGAGGACACTCTCGTCCTGAAGGAACACCGCGGGCACCGGCTCGGGATGCTGCTCAAGGTTGCGAACCTCGAGCAGCTGATGCGAGTGTCACCGTCGACGCCCCGAATCACGACGTTCAACGCCGAGGAGAACCGGCCGATGCTGAGCGTCAACGAAGCGGTGGGGTTCGTTCCGACGGGCTATGAAGCCGCGTGGAAGAAGACCGTCTGAGCCCGACTCCCCCACCCCGCGACCTGAGTTGACGCACTGTGTCGTTGCGAGGCGCAACGAACGACGAAGTGCGTCAACTCAGCGGCATCCGGCGCCCTCAACGTTGCCGTGGGTTCAGGCGACCCGCACCCCGGTCACCGGCTCGTCAGTGACGCTCAGCACAC
>JAZQRG010000628.1:0-2095 GCA_045629445.1 Mycetocola sp.
TCGTCGCACCCGCCGCTGCCGCAGGTACGGCCGGTCCCGCCGCGCCGGTCGCACGCTCAGCGCCCACCGTGTGCGGTTCAGAAGCATCAGGCTCTCCCTGCCCACCGGCATCCGTCACCGGCCGCGACTGTGAACCGACAGCCTTGACCACGAGCACCGCGATTGCCGTCGTGACCGGAATCGCGAGTACGAGACCGATCGAGCCGACGAGCGTGCGCACGATCTCCGCGGCGAGCTCACCGCTCGAGAGGGTTTCGAGGAAGGGGCGGTCCTGCAGCGAAATGAGGATGAGCAGGGGAAGCGCTGCACCCGCGTATGCGAACACGATCGTGTAGACGGTCGACGCGATGTGGTCGCGTCCCACCCGCATCGCACCGGCGAAGAGCCGCCTCGCGCTCGACTCTGGTGCCAGTTCGTGCATCTCCCAGACCGCTGACGACTGGGTGATGGTCACGTCGTTGAGCACGCCGAGACCCGAAATGATAAGTCCGCAGAGCAGGATGCCAGAGAGCGAGATCGAGTCAGTGGCGTACGACAGCGTGTAGTCGGCTTCATCGTTGAGGCCGGTGAGATTCGCGGCGCCCGTCGCCCAGGCCGCAACGAGCGACGTGATCACCAGACCGAAGATCGTTCCGAGCAGGGCCGTTGACGTTCGCGCTGAGAACCCGTGCGCAAAGTAGAGCACCGCGATCATGATCACGCTCGATCCGACCAGGCCGAGCAGAAGCGGCGGTTTCCCTTCGACGAGGCCGGGCAGGATGAAGTACGCGACCACGACGAAGGCACCACCGAGGCCAAGAAGAGCACGGAAGCCACGCCAGCGCGCGACGACGATCACCACGAGCGCGTACACCGCCGCGAGCAGCGCCATCGGCGTTGTCCGCACAAAGTCGACGAACGAATAGCGTGCGGCTGGGTCATCGACGCGGTCGCCGAGATCCAGATAACGGATGCGATCCCCCGGCGACAGGTCGACCTCGCGTCCCACTTCTGGCGGCACTTCGACCGCGACAGTGCCGTCACCGCTGTCGGATTCGAGGTGGGCGACGATGCACTCCTGGCCCTCGGGCGCGTTCGCCGACGGGTACAGGCAGGGGGCAACGCTCGTGCTCTCGACGGTCCCGGTATGGAATCCGGTTCCTCCGGCCGCGGAGTATGGATTCCCGACCTCGACATCGCTCGCCGCTCCGCTCGGCCACAGCAGCGCCATCCCGAGAATGGCGAGGAGGGTCAACGGAATCAGGATTGCGGCGAGCAGGCGGTTAGCACGGCGGCGCGTCGCGATCGCCTCGGGTGTGGGGGCGCCGGTCGAGTGAGGGTGGGAGTGGGTCACGGGAGTACCAGGATTTCAGGCGGTGAGCAGTCGACGGGCTCGAGCGGAGCGGAGAAGGTCGGTCCCGACGAGCAGAAGGAAGCCGACGGCAAGGAACAGGACGTGGGCTATGGGGAGGGACTGGAGCCCCCGGGTGTCGAGCAGGAACCCGCCGATGAGTGCGCCTCCGCCGATACCGATGTTGAATGCTGTCGTCTGCAGCGCGGCAGCGAGGTCGCGCGTCCGGAATGACGCGGTGTGCAGCATCCGGGTCTGAAGCATCGCGGGAACGCCGCCGAAGGCCACACCCCAGACGACGAAGGCCACAACGACGACAACCGGGTTCGTCGACCAGAGAGCGAGCACGAGGACGGCGAGCATGATGGCGAGAAGGGCGGCGGCGAAGCCGCGCTTCGGGAACCGGTCGGAGGCGAAACCGGCGAGCACGAGCCCAACGGCTCCCGCTCCGCCGAAGATGAACAGCAGGAACGCGACGCTCGTCTCCGGGAAGCCGGCAGCGTCAATGAGCCACGGGGCAATGTACGTGTAATAGGTGTTCTGCCCGGTGATGATGATCACGATAACGAGGCAGAGCAGCGCGATACCGGGCATGCTGCGGTCTTTGCGCATCGGCAGGGGAATCTCGCCGGTCTTCACGACAACGTGGTGGTTCACCGGCGGCAGGAACTTGATGACCGCAAACGCCAGCAGCACGACAACAGCGGCGATGATGCCGAACGCTGTTCGCCAGCCCAGCGCGTGACCGAGCGCCGTGCCAACCGG
>JAZQRG010000629.1:0-3306 GCA_045629445.1 Mycetocola sp.
AATCCGGGTGTCTAATCAGATGTCGTACCCGAGTCCGGGTGACCGTATGCCCCCACGGGTGCTGCGCGAAATGCCTCTGAAGGAACCGAATTGCTTGACATCGTCTACGTGCTCGGCATCATTGCCGTGTTCGTGCTCGTCAGCCTCGCCGCCAAGGGGGTCGAGAAGCTGTGATCTTCTTCTCCTTCCTGGCCGCAGGCCTGGGAATCATTGCCATCGTCTATCTCGTGTACGCACTGGTGAAACCGGAGCGATTCTAGGATGGCCGTACTTTTTGCGATTCTTCAGGTCGCTTCCCTCGCCCTCATCCTCGCTCTGCTGTACCGCCCGCTCGGCGACTACATGGCGCACATCTATTCGTCGTCGAAGAACCTCAGGGTCGAGCGCGGTTTCTACCGCTTGATCGGGGTGGACTCATCGGTGGAGCAGACCTGGCAGGCCTACCTGCGCAGTGTCCTCTGGTTCTCCGGCATCGGCCTTCTCTTCGTCTATCTCCTGCAGCGTCTCCAGACAGTGCTGCCGCACTCCCTCGGGCTGCCGGCCGTCCCTGAGGGCCTGTCGTTCAACACGGCGGCGTCGTTCGTCGGCAACACGAACTGGCAGTCGTACTCGCCGGAGGTGACCGTCGGGTACACCGTCCAGATTGCCGGCCTCGCCGTGCAGAACTTCCTCTCCGCTGCCGTTGGCATTGCTGTCGCGATCGCTCTGGTTCGCGGTTTCGCACGGAGCCGCACCGGCACGATCGGCAATTTCTGGGTGGATATGACCAGGGGCACGCTCCGATTACTGCTGCCGCTCTCGGTGCTCAGTGCGCTCGTGCTGATTGCCGGTGGAGTGATCCAGAACTTCAACGGGTTCACCGACATCACAACCCTCTCCGGTGGGGTGCAGAGTCTTCCCGGTGGCCCGGTCGCGTCACAGGAAGCGATCAAGAACCTCGGCACAAACGGTGGTGGCTTCTTCAACGCGAACGCGGCGCATCCGTTCGAGAACCCCACGGCCTGGACCAGCCTCTTACAGAACGTCCTGATGCTCGCGATCCCGTTCTCCCTGCCGCGTACCTTCGGCCGCATGGTCGGCGACCGACGCCAGGGCTATGCGATCCTCGCGGTTATGGCGACGTTCTACCTCGCGTCACTCTCGATCCTCACAGTGCTCGAGCGCGCGGGCTTTGGTACCGCCCCCGAGCTGGCTGGCGGTGCGATGGAAGGCAAGGAGCAGCGCTTCGGCATTTTCGCATCGACGCTCTTCGGCTCGACGAGCACACTCACATCCACCGGGGCGGTGAACTCCATGCACGACTCATACACCGCTCTCGGCGGAATGATTCCGATGCTCAATATGATGCTCGGCGAGGTGGCGCCAGGTGGTGTCGGTTCCGGGCTTTACGGCATGCTGATTCTCGCGATCATCGCGGTCTTCATCGCTGGCCTGCTCGTCGGTCGGACGCCGGAGTACCTCGGCAAGAAGATCGGCCCGAAAGAGATCAAGCTTGCGAGCCTGTACATCCTGATCATGCCGACCCTCGTGCTCGTCGGAACGGCGCTGAGCTTCGCGATCCCAGCGATCCGCTCTGACGTCGAGTCGACGTCGATCTGGAACCCCGGCAACCACGGCCTTTCTGAGGTGCTGTACGCATTCACCTCAGCGGCGAACAACAACGGGTCGGCATTCGCTGGTCTGACCGCGAACACCCCGTGGTTCAACACGGCACTCGGAGTTGCAATCCTCCTCGGTCGGTTCCTCCCGATGGTGTTTGTGCTCGCGCTCGCCGGCTCACTCGCCGCACAGGACAAGGTGCCAGCAACAGTCGGCACCATGCCAACCCATCGACCGCTCTACGCCGGTCTCCTCATCGGTGTGACGGTCATCGTGACCGCACTCACCTTCTTCCCCGTGCTCACACTGGGACCCCTCGCAGAAGGGCTGCTGTAAACCATGTCGACATTGACCGCACCATCACCGTCTCGGAATGTATCCGAGCAGAAACCCGCAGACAAAACGAAGGCTCCGTTCGGGCCAGCCGCGCTCGCCGAAGCGGTGCCCGGCGCGTTCCGAAAGCTCGATCCACGAATCATGTGGCGCAACCCGGTCATGTTCATCGTCGAGGTCGGGGCTGTGCTCACAACGGCCATCGCGATCGCAGAGCCGTTCATCGGCGGCCCCGAGTCCTCGGGTGGATCGGCCATCCCGGCAACGTTCACGTGGGGAATCGCCGTCTGGCTCTGGCTGACCGTGCTGTTCGCCAACCTGGCTGAGTCCGTGGCTGAGGGCCGTGGCAAAGCACAGGCAGACAGCCTGCGGAAGACCAGGACGAGCACCATCGCTCGCCGGGTGCGCGGGTACGACGGTGTGACGGACCCCGACGCCTCGGCCGCGGCACTCGACGAGATCTCGTCGGCCGAACTGACCCTCGGCGACGTGGTCGTTGTCACAGCGGGCGAGCTTGTGCCTGGCGACGGGGACATCGTCTGGGGCATCGCCTCCATCGACGAGGCAGCAATCACCGGCGAGTCCGCGCCCGTTGTCCGCGAATCCGGTGGTGACCGCAGTGCGGTCCCCGGTGGTACCCGCGTGCTGTCCGACCGCATCATTGTTCGGATCACGTCCAAGCCGGGTGAAACCTTCGTCGACCGCATGATCGGACTCGTCGAAGGAGCATCACGGCAGAAGACTCCGAACGAGATCGCCCTGAACGTTCTGTTGTCCAGCTTGTCGATCATCTTCGTCATCGTCACCCTCACCCTCAACCCGATTGCGTCGTCCGTGTCGGCCGAGGTCAGCGTCCCCGTCCTGATCGCGCTGCTGATCTGCCTCATTCCCACCACGATCGGCGCCTTGCTGTCGGCAATCGGCATCGCAGGCATGGACCGGCTCGTGCAGCACAACGTGCTCGCCATGTCGGGGCGCGCTGTCGAAGCGGCGGGAGACGTGACAACGCTCCTGCTCGATAAGACCGGAACGATCACGTACGGCAACAGGCAGGCATCCGAGTTCGTTCGACTTGTCGGCGTTCAGGACGCCGAACTCGTGAAGGCGGCAGCCCTGTCGTCGCTCGCAGACCCCACGCCCGAGGGCAAATCGATCGTCGACCTCGCGGGTGAGCATGGGGTGCACGTTGGCGACTTTGCCGTCGGCGATGTCGTTCCGTTCACCGCACAGACCAGGATGTCCGGAATCGACCAGCCGGACGGCACCTCCATCCGGAAGGGCGCAAGCTCGGCGGTCATCGCCTGGGTTGAGCAGGAGAGCCGTGCGGCGAGCTCGGTCCTCGCCGACCTCGATGAGCAGGTCGAACGGATCTCG
>JAZQRG010000630.1:0-2593 GCA_045629445.1 Mycetocola sp.
CTTGCAAGGGACATGGCTATGGGTGATAAGTCCCCCGGGGCCGGGGGGTTCACGAACACGTTGCGGATGCGTCCGCCACTCCCCGAACGGGAGTAGAAGTTGTGGGCGGAAGTTCGATCAGCATCGACGTGAAAGCTGCGAACAGCAAGCTGGCGCAGATGCTCCGCAAGCGGGAGGAGGACGAGTCCCTCCTGCAAATCGGCAAGCGCCGGATCAAGGATCAGGCGGGCCGCGAGAACGCGCAGCCGGGACGTGCGAAGAAGGCGAAGCGCTGGTCGCAACCAGCCGACTTTTCGTATCCCTCGCCGCTCGTCGATCGTCCGCGGACCGAGGCCGGATCCACGTCCTTTCACTTCTCATATACGACGATCTCGAAGGAAGGTTCGCCGACCTTCAAAGGCAAAACGCTCGCCGGTTTCCGCGGCGCCGGCAGGATGCCTGGCGCCGATCATTCCGCATACGTCGAGCGTGACGGAGCCGCCGAACTCAGTCGTGGCGCAGAGCACGCCGGATACATCAAGCGGCCCGGTGCGGTCGAACTCACTAGTGGGGTCAACGGGCTCTCCGACGAGTTAGAGAGGACGGACTCCGAGGGTCTCGGTGAAGACCTTCTCCCGGAAGAGAAGACGGTCCTCGGCCGGGTGGAGTGGGAAGCCTCCAGGTCCATCTTCTCGAACATCTCGGACGACCCATTCGAGCGCGAAGAATACTGGCGGGCCGTCCACCGGGAGGAGCGCGAGGCGAAGGTTCATTCAATCGTCGTAGACCCCTCGTCGAGCCCGCAATGGTGGCGAGAAGTAGAGGCCTGGAAAGACGTCCCCGACGACTTTCGGAAGCACTGCCTCATCCAGCGGGATAGGTATGAGGCGTGGCTACGCCATGAGGCTCAACAGCCTCGTGGAAGGCCCTTCGTTGCCGATCCTTTCACGCGGACCGCTGAACGTTGTGGTGCAGCTATCGTCGCCGCTCAAAACGTCCCCGGCTGGAACGTCGTCGACCCTCCTTTGAAGTTTAAGTCGGGCGCCGGCGGCAAGGTCCAGCTCCGTTTCGTAGCCGAGCTCCCGCACGAGATCACCGCTGAAGATCGCGCGCTCATCGCGCAGAATTTCTGCGACCACCTGAGCAGCTTCGCAAAAGACGAGGCCGGTCGCTCGATCGGCTTGATGTACACCGCCGTCATTCACGCGCCAGACGCTCACAACGATCGTCGCAACTACCACCTTCACGTCATTGCTCACCCGCGCCCGGCGGCGTGGTTGAAAGAATATAACAGGTGGGATTTCGAGGTCGCCGAAGAGTACAACCATAAGGGCGAGATACGTGTGCGCTATCCGTTCCGACAGAATAAAGTCGGAGAGGTCGAGCGTAAGCTGCGCGACGATAGTCCCTACAAGCACGCCCACTACAACAACGCCATCGCCGGTGGCGACTTCATTCCTGCGATGCGCCGCAAGTTCGCGGAGATCAACAATGCGGTCCTCGAAGCGCGCGGCATCCCGCGCCGCCTCGACCCTCGTCGCTACGAGGAAATGGGTATCGACCGGACACCGACTGAGCACCTCGGCACAAAGGCCGCGGCGATGGAGGCCATGGGTGTCCCGACGATCATCGGACGCCTGAATGCGATCGCCATTTGGAACGATGCGGAGCGGGCGATCCGGCGCCGCGCTGCAGCCGTCGAGGCACAGCTGAAGTCGTCGCAGGAAGACCTTCGCGCGTTCGTCGATGACGCGGTCACCGCGGCCCTTCGCACGCCTGAAACGCGGATGCTGCGCGTACTCGCCGCCGAGCGCGAGACGCTTGTCGAGCACGTCGCTGCCGACCGCCTTGAGATCATGATCTTCGACCACCTGGAGGCCAAGGCAAAGTCGCGAGCGGTTCGAACTCGCACAACCTGTCTGCAGACGTTGACCGAGGCTGAGCGCATCCCCGGCTCCCACTCTCGCGAAACGATCAAAGCGGTCAAGAAGCGCTACCAGGAGGCACAGGATCACATCGAACGGGTGAACCGTGAGCTGGCCCCTGACAGGCCTCGGATCACCGCCGCTGCAGACGACGTGCTCGCCCGCGAGAAGCGTATCCAGGAAATCGACCTGCTGCTTGCCCCGTTGCGAGCCGCGCTCATGGATGCGGTCGAACGCGAGCGCTCCGCCAAGGCTAAAAAGAAGGCCGAGCGTGACCGTGCCGCTCGCGAAGTCGGGCCGGACCAGGTGCCCGCTACGAACGCTCAGCCGTCCGTCCCCGCTCCCAGTCTGACAACACCCCAACCAACCATCGCGCCGACGGCTGCGCCTCTGACGCCGACGCCTGCGCCTCCTATCCAGACGCCCGCGGCACGGCCCCAGCCATCCATCCCTCCAGCCTCGACATCGCCGGCCAGCGGCCCGGTGATGCCGATCACCACTCCCACCAAACCCGAACCAACGGAGAAGGAGAATGCCCAGCAACGTCGATCCAAATCTGACCTCCTCCGATTGGCCGCGAGGCTCTTCCTCGCCCCACGCGAGTCCAGTCCTGGCGGGCCTGGATCCCTCCGAGTTGCCCAATCCCTCTCCAGTGGGCGTGGTTTGTCCCGCGGCCCTCTGGTACGCGA
>JAZQRG010000631.1:0-7811 GCA_045629445.1 Mycetocola sp.
CGAAGTTGCGGGGATGCTCACGAGAGTTGGCTCCTAG
Organism: Mycetocola sp.; assembly: GCA_045629445.1. Classification (GTDB taxonomy): domain Bacteria; phylum Actinomycetota; class Actinomycetes; order Actinomycetales; family Microbacteriaceae; genus Mycetocola_A. The sequence continues at coordinate 38 of JAZQRG010000631.1, forward strand.
ATCGAGGGGTGCCGGAATGCCCCCAATTCTATCCGGGCAACGGATGCCGCCGGTCCCGTCGGTCAGCGGCTCAGGCGATCAGTGGTCTCCGCCGCCGGGAGGGCCAATCACCAGCAGGGTCGCGAAGATCACGACGAGCGCGACAACGGAGACAACGATGAGCAGGATGGGGTGCGTGAGGAACCAGCGCAGCAGCCGGTCGATCCAGGTCTTGTCACCCGGGTGATCCGTCTCGGTGCGGCGTCACGGCCCGTCGAGCCGACCGGTGCGGTCCGCCCACAGGTCAAAGGGAATGGTGGCGTATGGAACGACCGCTGTCACAACACCAAGCGCGATGAGCTTGATGCTCCAGCGCTGGTTGAGCCCGACAAGCACGGCGGTCATGGCGTATGCGAGGAAGACGAATCCGTGGATCGTGCCGCCAACCCGCACCCCGAGGTCGCCAATCTCACCGGGAACAAAGACGTACTTCATCAGGAGGCCGATGATGAGGAGTGTCCAGGTCACCGCCTCGGCGAAAGCGAGCGTGCGGTAGACGAGGCGAACTGACACGGAAAAAGCTCCAGAGATAGGCAGCGACGTGAGCATTCGCGCACAGAGCGGATGCCCGTGGCCACAGGACGGGTATCTCCATCTTCGCAGCACTGCTACGCTCACGCTGTGAACGACCCGATAACCCCCGGCGTGATAGCGATGTTGGGCGGGGTCGGCCTAGCGGTGCTCGCCTTCATTCCGTTCATCGCCCTGAGCTATCGGCGGCGGGGGAGACCGACGCTCTCGCGTTCGCTGGCCTGGCTCGCGCTCGCGGTGTACGGCCTCGCGATCTGGACGTACACCCTGTTGCCGCTGCCATCGGCCGACAGCATCCGCTGTGTTGAGCCGCAACTCAACCTTTTCGCTCCGATCGAAGACATCCTCTCCTTCGACACGAGCAGCCCGCGGGCGATTCTCACCAATCCCGCTGTCCTTCAGCTTGCGTTCAACGTCCTGCTGTTTGCGCCGCTCGGCTTCCTGATTCGAGTGCTGTTCAACAGGGGCGTCCTGGTGTCAACGCTCGCGGGATTCGCCGTATCGCTCGCGGTCGAGCTGACCCAGCTCACGGGAGTCTGGGGCCTCTACGCCTGCGCTTACCGATTCTTCGACGTCGCTGATCTCGCCACGAACACTGCAGGAGCGACTGTCGGGTCGCTGATTGCGCTCGCGGTCGTCCGGCGCCGGTTTGCACCTCCCGCTGCGGACGCGCCCGCTCCGGTCACGATTGGGCGCCGACTCCTCGCGATTCTGAGTGACGTCCTCTTCGTTTTTCTTGTTGGAGGTTTCGCCGGCGTCGTCTGGCGGAGCGTGCAGATCTATCTTTTCGGCGTGCAGTACGACGCACTGACATCGAGTGTTGACCTGCTGTTCACAACGGCGCTGCCGCTCGCGATCCAGCTCGCCGTTGTGATGCGTACCGGCGCAACGATCGGTGAACATGCCGTGTTGCTGCGGCCGGTTGATGGGCCCGTCTCGCGCATCTATGCCCGACCGATCCGCTTCCTCGGCGGCATCGGCGGGTACGGGATTCTGAGTGCGGCGTCGTTCCCGTTCAGCGGCGTGCTGTTGTTCGCCCTCGTCGTGGTCACAGTGATCTGGCTGTTCCGCCCGGACTCCGGCAGGAGCTTTGCTGCCTTCCTCGCGAGGACATCCGTCGTCGATGCCCGAACGCCGACCGACACGCCATCCGCAACCCACCGCACGGGGGATAGGCCCGCTGGCGCTGAACTGCCAGAGTAGAGGTACACCCCCGCCCATCTACTTCAGGAGCAGAATGCCAACGGGAGTACCCATCGAATTCGCCGGCCTCACCAAGAAGTTCGGTCCCGTCGCCGCCGTGTCCGACCTGACCTTCACCGTCGAACCGGGCCGGGTCACCGGATTCCTCGGTCCGAACGGTGCAGGCAAGACCACGTCGCTTCGGATGCTGCTCGGCCTTGTCGCACCGACCTCCGGATCAGCGACGATCGGTGGTATCCGATACCAGGACCTGCCGTCGCCCCTCTCCACGGTCGGTGCCGCGCTCGAAGCGGCCAGCTTCCACCCCGGGCGCTCCGCGCGCGATCACCTGCGGGTGTACGCACAGGCTGGGCGGATCAACCCCGCACGGGTCGACATCGCACTCGAGACGGTCGGCCTCAGCGAATATGGATCCCGTCGTGTCGGTGGATACTCGCTCGGAATGCGCCAGCGGCTTGGCCTCGCCTTCGCCCTGCTTGGCGACCCCGGCGTGCTCGTGCTCGATGAGCCGATCAACGGCCTTGACCCCGAGGGCATCAAGTGGATTCGTGGCTTCCTCCGCACTCTTGCCGCCGAGGGTCGCACTGTCCTCGTCTCCTCCCACCTGCTCAGCGAGGTGCAGCAGTCCGTCGACGAGGTCGTCATCATTGCCAAGGGCACGCTCGTGCACCGTGGCCCGCTGTCGAGCCTGGAGATTGAGGGCGCTGCAACAAAGGTGATCGTGGATTCTCCCAACCGTGAAGCATTGATCGCTGCGCTCACCGCGGCATCCGCGTCGTTCGACATCGCCCGCGCCGGCGTTCTCGTCTCGGGCCTCGAGCCGCGGGAGGTCGGCCATATCGCCTTCCTGGCCGGAGTGGAGGTGAGTTCGCTGCACCGACAGAAGTCGGGACTTGAGGACTCATTCCTCGCGCTCGTCGGAGAGGGGGGATCGCTGTGAACCTGTTCCTTCCCGCGCTCCGCTCGGAAATCACCAAGCTCCTCACCACGAAAATCTGGTGGATCCTCGCGATCATCCTGTTCCTCTACGTCGCAGCCGTCTCGGGCGGGCTCGGTGTTGTCTTCGGGTTCCTCACCCAGTCATCGGAAGCCGAAGGGGCGGGAGCACCGCCGACTGACGTGCTCGCTCCGATGCTCTACGGTTCGGTCTCGACGTTCGGTTACGTCTTCCCTGTTCTGCTCGGCGCGCTCGCGGTGACGAGCGAATACCGGCACCAGATGCTTACGCCGACCTTCCTCGCGATCCCGAAGCGCGGAATCGTGCTCGGGGCGAAGAGTATTGCGCTGCTGATCTTCGGTCTGGTGTACGGCGTGATCGGTGTGATCGCGTCGGTCGGGGCCGGCGCGGGAGCACTCGCCATCTTCGGAATGGACACCCAGCTCGGCGAGAGCGATACCTGGGCACTCATCGCCCGTGGTGTGCTCGCGCTCGGCCTGTGGGCTGTCGTCGGCGTCGGTCTCGGCGCGCTCATTCCGAACCAGGTCGCAGCGATCGTCGTGATTCTCGCGTTCACTCAGTTCGTTGAGCCGACGCTCCGCACCATCGTCATGTTCGCCGACTGGGCTGCGGTCGTCGGAAAGTTCCTGCCCGGAGCGGCAAGCGACGCGCTCGTCGGAGCGCCGAGCTTCTTCACCATGGGAATGACAACGGATGCCCTCGAATGGTGGCAGGGCGGGCTCCTGCTCGCTGCCCTGGCACTCGTGCTGACCGTCGTCGGGCATTTCGTGTCGTGGAAGCGGGACGTCACCTAGGACCTCCGGCGGCGTCAGCCTGACGCCCGGCTACCGAAAAAGGCTCCCTGTCGCGGGAAAATCCGCGGACAGGGAGCCTTTTTGGTCGTTCGAGGTAACTAGACCGCCTGAAGTGCCTGGATCGCGCTCGTGAACAGAGTGAGTCCGTCGACGCCTGAGCGCATGGCATCCGTCATGTCGGGGCCGAAACCGGGCTCGACAGCGTGCTCGGGGTGCGGCATGAGGCCGACGACGTTGCCGCGCTCGTTGGTGATGCCAGCGATGTCGCGCAGCGACCCGTTGGGGTTGACGCCGAGGTAGCGGAAGGTCACCCGACCCTCGCCCTCAAGCCGATCGAGTTCGTCTTCTGAGGCGATGAACCCGCCCTCACCGTTCTTGAGCGGGATGACGATCTCGTCGCCGTTCTCGAAACCGTTGGTCCAGGCGGTGTCGGCGTTCTCGACCCGAAGCGACTGGTCGCGACGGATGAAGTGGCCGTGGTCATTGCGAATCAGACCGCCAGGCAGCAGGTGCGCCTCGGTAAGCATCTGGAAGCCATTGCAGATGCCGAGCACTGGCATACCCTTGTGAGCCGCATCGATGACCTCCGCCATGATCGGAGAGACGGATGCGATCGCACCGGCACGCAGGTAGTCGCCGTAGCTGAATCCACCGGGAAGCACGAGGGCATCGACGCCGTGCAGATCGTGCTCGCCGTGCCACAGCGCGACGGGCTCGGCACCGGCGATACGGATGGCGCGCTGAGCGTCACGCTCGTCGAGCGATCCGGGAAAGGTGATAACGCCGATGCGCATGGCTACTCCGCCTCGGGGTAGTGAATGCCGACGACGTCTTCGATGACCGCGTTCGAGAGAATCTCGTCAGCGATCTTCTGGACGTCTGCGCGAACGGCATCCGTCACGGGTCCTTCGACGGTGAGCTCGAAGCGCTTGCCGATGCGGACACCGGTGAATTCGGTTTTGCCGAGTCGGGCGAGTGCCCCTGCGACCGCCTTGCCCTGCGGATCAAGCAGTTCGGCTTTCGGCATAACTTCAACAACGATTGTGGGCACGGATGACTCCCGGCTATCAGAGGTGGACGTGGTTCAATCCTATCGGCACCTCGAACTTTCGAATGATGCCGTTATCAGGGCCGTCGAAGTAGGCTTTCGAACGAAAGAGAGACTTGTGACTCACTCCGCCCTTACCCCGGTTTTCGCCGTACTGCGCTGGTCGCTGCACTCGCTGCTGATCGCGCTCATCGTCGTCGTCATCGTGCGGTCGGTGATCACCGATTCGCCGACTACCGGTCTCATCCACGGTCTTGCCGTGCTCATGCTCGCGATCTACCTCGGTGGGGCGCTCGTCGCCCATCTGAAGCCTGATTTCGTGGCATCGGGCCGGTGGGTGCCGATCCTGTGGGTCACCCTCATGACCGGTGTGTGGGCCGCGCTTCTTGCCATCACCCCGGATGCCGCCTTCATCGTTTTCCCTCTCTTCTTCCTCTATCTTCAGGTGCTGCCGCCAAAAATCGCCGTCACCGTTGTCGCGCTGACAACCGGCGTCACGATCCTGGCGCTCGGCATGGAGGTTGGCTTCGCCATCGGTGGCGTCATCGGCCCACTCATCGGCGCAGGCGTCGCACTCACGATCGGGTTCGGTTACCGCGCGCTGTACCGCGAAGCCGAGGAGCGCCAGCAGCTCATCACCGAGCTTCTCGAGACCCGCGGCGAGCTCGCAATCGCGGAACGGTCTGCCGGGATGCTTGCCGAGCGTGAACGCCTTGCCCGCGAGATCCACGACACCGTCGCACAATCGTTGTCGAGCATCCAGCTGCTCCTGCACGCCGCCGAGCGTCTCGACACGGCGAGGCCAGGGCTGAAGCAGCTCCAGCTGGCCCGCGAGACCGCAGCAGACTCGCTCGTTGATACCCGGCGGATCATTCGTGAGCTCACCCCACCCGCTCTCGATGACCGGACGCTCCCCGCGGCGCTCAAGCGACTGGCGGCATCCACCGAACAGACGCTGCGTGCCGGTGGCGCCGCAACCGCGGTCAACTTCGTCGTCGAGGGTGAACCGGTCACCCTGCCGATGACGGTTGACGCGACGCTCCTTCGGATCGCACAGGGCGCGATCGCCAACGTCGCCAGGCACGCTCGCGCCACCCGGGCAGACCTCACCCTCACCTACCAGTCGGACAGCGTCTCCATCGATGTCGTTGACGACGGCAGGGGCTTTGACCCCGAGGTCGCGGTGACGGCGGCCGTGGAGTCGGGATCATTCGGACTCACCGCCATCCGTCAGCGCGTCGACGCCCTCGGTGGTGTGCTGAGCATCGAGTCACGCCCCGGTGAAGGCACAGCACTTGCCGTCACGCTGCCGATCCTGCAGTCGAGCGCCGCTCCGGCTGATTCTCCGTCCCCGTCCCCGTCGAAGGTCAACTCATGATCCGCCTCCTCATTGCCGATGACCACCCCGTGGTCCGGGCCGGCCTCGGCGCTTTGTTCGCAACAGAATCCGACCTCATCGTTGTCGGTGAGGCGGCATCCGGCGAAGAAGCAGTGGCCAGGAGCTACGCCGGCGTCGACATCGTGCTCATGGACCTGCAGTTCGGTGGCGGTCTGCAGGGCGCTGACGCGACCAGGCGAATCCGGGAACGCCCGGGTGCCCCGCATGTGCTCGTGCTCACGAACTACGACACGGATGCCGACATCCTCGGCGCTGTGGAAGCGGGCGCCGCTGGTTACCTGCTCAAGGACGCACCGCCAGAGGAACTCATCGCCGCTGTTCGCGCTGCCGCGCGCGGGGAGAGTGCCCTGGCACCCACGGTGGCCGGTCGGCTCGAGGCGCGCGAAAATGCGCCCGACGACGCGTTGAGTTCCCGTGAGGCCGAAGTGCTGACGCTCGTCGCAGACGGGATGTCGAACCGTGACATCGCTCGGAAGCTCTTCCTCTCCGAGGCAACGGTCAAGAGCCACCTCGTGCACATCTTTACGAAGCTGCAGGTGTCATCGCGAACCGCAGCCGTGGCATCCGCTCGGGAACGCGGAGCGATCCGCTCAGCCTGAGGTCTCCACTGGGGTGTCTTTAGTGTCGTGCAGCGTGCGAAGCGCCATCACGACATCGGAGTGCCAGCGGCGGGCGAGGGGGACGACCTTTCGGTAGATCGCTGCCTCGTGGGTTGCGCCCTGGTAGCGAACGGCGCTGGCGTCGACACCGGACGCACGCAGGATCCTCGCGTAGCCCTCACCGTCGAGACGGAGGGCGTCGTATTCAGCGGTGAGAATGACCGCGGGCGGCAATCCACGGTGGGTGAGCGCACGAGCGGGGGATGCATACGCTTCGCTTGCCCGTGATCGGTCGCCGAGGTAGGCCTCAGCGACCTGGACCAGCTCACGGCGGGCGAGGAACGACGGAATTCGCATCTCACGGATGGGCGCCATGTCGATGGTTTTTCCGGTGAGATCGGTCACAGGCACTTCGAGTACCTGAATCCGAAGGGGATGGCCGAGCCGGTCACGGTTCAGCAGGGCGACGCTCGCCGCGATGTTTCCGCCGGAGGAGGTGCCGTTGAGGCCGAGCCGGTCGGGATCGATGCCGAGGTCGTGTGCGTTCTCGATGAGCCAGCGGAGTGCTGCGTATCCCTGTTCGACCTGGGTGGGGTACCGGTGCTCAGGAGCGAGCGCGTAGTCGACGGCGACGTGGACGACGTCTGCGTCGGCGGTGCGCGAGCGGAATGTCGCGTCGATCGAGGTGTCCTCGACGCTGCCGAGCTGGAAGGACCCGCCGAAAAAGGCGAGCACCGCTGGGAGCGGGGTGTCGCTCGAGCTGCCGAGCGGACGATAGATCCGAACGCGCACCTCGGGAAAACCGGGCACCGTAACCCGGTGGTCGGTGATGTCGACGTCTGGCGGCGCGATGCCAACGCGGCCGTACAGCTTGGTGTCCCACTTGTGTGCGTTTCGGCGTTTCCAGGCCGGAGTCTTCCGCTTCGCCCGTTCCTCGGGTGAGAGCGGAGGTTTCGGGGTCGACGCCGGTTTGGTGTGGGACGCCTCTGCGCCAGCGATGGCGGTTCCAGCGGCCTTGGTGCCGACAGTGCGTGCCGGTGACTCCCGGAGCGCCCGTCGTGACGCGAGCCGCCGCAACGGGACGACCTTTGACAGAGCGCTCGTCACGACCCCGGCGAGCATGCCACGGGTCTCGGCGATCATGTCCCGTCGTCTGGCCAGGTACATCTCCTGGAAGTAGGGGTCCAGTGGCACAGTCCGCCT
>JAZQRG010000632.1:0-2715 GCA_045629445.1 Mycetocola sp.
GGACGCGGGTGTGAAACCGCTCCGGATGCTGTGACGCGGCGACACTTACCGCGCGTGGGTTGCGCCGGAAGGATGGTCTCATCACCTCGGCTGGCGGATCGCCCGGCGGTCGAGAGTGGCTCCGCAACACAGCATCACAGCTTCGACGAAAGGCACCTCATGATTGACGCACTGCGCGACTTCACCTCTTCCCTCCCCGACGTTCTGCAGTGGGTGGGCGTGATCCTGGCCGCCGCGATTCCATTCGTCGAGTCGTACTTCGGCGCGGTCATCGGTGTGCTCGCAGGCATCCCCCCTGCGATCGCGATTGCCGCCGCGATCGTCGGCAATATCGTGTCGATGCTGATCTTCGTGTTCAGCGCCCACGGGGTTCGGTCCAAGGTGCGGAACGGCAAACCAGCCAAGCCGGAGACACCCCGCCGCGCGAAGCTTCGGGAGCGTTTCGACCGGTACGGTGTCGCCGGGGTGAGCCTCCTCGGCCAGACGCTCCTGCCCAGCCAGATCACCTCGGCCGCGATGGTGTCGTTCGGCGCGTCAAAGAATGCCGTCATCTTCTGGCAGATCATCTCGATCGTGATTTGGGGAGTCGCGTTCGGAGTGCTCGCGACGCTCGGCATTACGTTCCTGCGCTGACGCGGCGACCGCTGACGCGGCATCCGCTCGTCGCGGCATCCGCTCGTCGCGACATCCGCTTTGCTCGGCCAGTAACGGTCGCAGTTCCTCGCGAACTGCGACCGTTTCTGTCGTAGCAGCGTGATGCGGGGGGCGGGCAGGCACCGTGATGCCGACCGCGAATGACGGCGTTGGGGGAGTCTTTCCTCTCTATAGGCGTCGCAGCGAGAGACGTATTCTCTGCCGCATGTCAGTCGATCCGAAGAGCTCACCCGCCGCGACGAAGCTCCCGGAGGTTGCGCGATGGGTGTTCTGGCCCGCCGCGGTCATCGTGATTGTCTTTGCCGCGTTCGCCATCTTCCTTCCCGACGTCGCCGAGGTCCTGTTCGCGAACATCCAGGCCAGCATCGTCAGCAATTTCAACTGGTACTACGTGCTGATCGCCGCCTTCTTCGTGATTTTCAGCCTGTGGATCGGGTTCAGTCGGTACGGCGACATCAAACTCGGTAAGGAAGATGACGAGCCCGAGTTCTCGCTCGGGTCCTGGTTCTCGCTGCTCTTCGCGGCGGGAATGGGGATTGGCCTCGTGTTCTACGGGGTCGGTGAACCGCTCAGCCACTTCGCCGATCCGCGCCCGGGCGTCGAGGGCACGCCCAACCAGCTCGCGCAGGCCGCGTTGGCGCAGACCTACCTCCACTGGGGTGTGCACGCCTGGGCGATCTACGTCGTCATCGGGGTTGCGCTTGCCTACTCGATCCACCGGCGTGGGCGACCGGTGTCGATTCGCTGGGCGCTCGAACCGCTCCTGGGAAACCGGGTTCGCGGCGGCTGGGGCAACCTCATCGACATCGTCGCGCTCGTCGGCACGTTGTTCGGTGTTGCGACCTCACTGGGGCTTGGCGTTGTTCAGATCAGTGCAGGGCTGGAAAGCGCCGGGATCATTGCGGCATCCGATTTTCTCAATGTCATCCTGATCATCATCATCACGTGTGCTGTGCTTTTCTCGGTGCTGTCCGGGGTCGCGAAAGGCATGAAGTGGCTGTCCAACACCAATCTCGTGCTCGCCGGCCTCATCGTGCTGTTTATCCTCATCGTCGGGCCGACACAGTTCCTGTTGCGCGACTTCGTGCAGTCGATCGGCACCTACGTGCAGAACTTCATCGGTCTGTCCTTCAACGTCGGTGCGTTCTCCGGTGCGGAAGGGGAAGCGTGGCAGGCGGCGTGGACCACGTTCTACTGGGGCTGGTGGATCTCCTGGGCGCCCTTCGTCGGGATCTTCATCGCCCGGATCTCACGGGGACGCACGGTGCGGCAGTTCGTCACCGGTGTTCTGCTCGTTCCGACCCTCGTGACGTTCCTCTGGTTCAGCGTGCTCGGCGGCACGGCGTTGTACTCCGAACTGAATGGCCCGGGCGGGCTTATCAGCGCTGACGGTGTCGTCAACGTCGAGGGCGCGCTCTTCGCGATGTTCGACCAGCTGCCAGCGGGGTCGGTGCTGACTTTCGGAGCGATCATCCTCATCGCGGTGTTCTTCGTGACCTCGGCTGATTCGGGTGCCCTCGTGATGAGCATGATCGCGAGCGGAGGACAGGTAGAGCCCAAGCGGTGGATCCGCGCGTCCTTCGCGGTGATCACGTCGGTCCTCGCCATCGCGCTCCTCCTCGCGGGCGGTCTCGAGGCCCTGAAGACCGCGGCGATCATCATCGCCCTGCCGTTCAGCGTGATCATGCTGCTCATCTGCTGGGCCACGGCCCTCGCGTTCAACCGCGAGTACAAGGCCTGGGAGAAGGCCCGGCGGTCGGCGTTCCTTGACCGTATCGGCACGCACTACGGACTAGATGCGGAGGACGACTCGGACACATCGGGCGGCCGAATGTCGGTCTTCCGGAGACGGAAGAGACCCGGGTCGGATGAGCCGCCGACCGAGGTCTTCTAGCGGCGTCCGCGGGAAGGCGAGCGAGAGCATCCGTTCCGGTCGAGAGCATTCTGCGCAACGGGTGTTCTCGTCCGGAAGTGGTGCTCTGGCGCGTCCTCTGCGGTCGAGATCAACCAGTACGGACGAGATCACTCGTTATGCCGGGTGATCTCGTCCGGCACGAGTGA
>JAZQRG010000633.1:0-2995 GCA_045629445.1 Mycetocola sp.
GAATCATCGTCGACCTTTCAGTGAATTGTATTGTGGACGAACAAGATAGGGAAGAGTTGGGGGAAACGCGGGCGGGCGGGCCGGGGCCGGCGACTCACATCGGTTCCCGATGCGGGCCGGCGAGCTGGCCGCCGTCGACGACGAGAGAGGTGCCGGTGCAGTAGGAACTCTCGTCGGAGGCGAAGAACAGCACTGCGTTGGCGACGTCCTCCGGCTTGCCGAATCGGGCGATCGGTTGCTTCTCCATCGCCGAGACCAGGCGGGCGCGCACTGTTCCGGTGGCCTTGAGCATCATCGGCGTCTCGATGAATCCGGGATGCACGGAGTTGACCCGCACGTTGTACGGGCCGCCTTCGAAGGCAACAGCTTTGGTGAGCCCGGTGACCGCGAACTTGGACGCGACGTAGGTCGTCATCCCGGCCACGCCGACGAGCCCGTCGATCGACGAGATGTTGACGATCGAACCACCTCCGTTATCCCTCATGATGGGCAGCGCGGCACGTGTGCCCATCCACACCGAGGAGACGTTCAGCTCCATGATGTTGTGGTGACCTTCGTAGACCTCGTCGACAATGTTGCCGACACCGCGTCCGCCACCGGCGTTGTTGACGAGCACGGCGGGTGGTGCGAAGTGTTCACTCGTCACCCGTAGCAGCTGATCCCAATCGTCCTGGGAGGTCACGTCGGTGTGCACGAACAGTGCTCCGTCCCCCAGCTCGTCGGCGACCGTCTTGCCCAGTTCGTCATTGACATCGGCGATCACGACGCGAGCGCCCTCACTCAGGAATCGTCGCGCTGTTTCTGCTCCGATGCCGCTGGCCCCGCCGGTCACGACCGCGACTTTTCCTTCAAGCCTTGTGCCCATGTATCCGGTCCTCTTCTCCGCTTGCGCGGATCGCTGTGTACCGCAGAGGTTTCGCTCCACGGGTGGTGTCTGTCGTCGATATCGGTCTTCGTGTCGAGGCCTAGGCCATGAATGAGCCACCGTTGACCCGTACCACCTGGCCGGTGATGAACGAGCCCGCCGACGAGGCGAGGTGCAGCGCCGACAACGCGATGTCACGGGTGGTGCCGACCACCCCGAGTGGGGACGCCGTGGTCATCGTCGTGATGTACTGCTCCCGCTTGTCGTGATCGATGGAACCGTCGGCATCGGTCCAGTGCTGGTTCGTCATCCCCGTCTCGACCCACCCCGGGGCGATGGCGTTGACCCGGATCCCGGCCGGCCCGAGTTCCAGTGCAAAGGTGCGGGTCAGTTGCGCCACCCCGCCTTTCGAGATCGCATAGGTGACGCGCCCGGGACTGGACCGGTCGACGATGGCCGAGGTGAGATTGATGATGCTCCCGCCGGCCGACATGACCCGCCCCGCCGCCTGGCAGGCGAAGAAGGTGCCGCCGACGTTGATGCGAAGTACCTTCTCGAGTTCCTCCGGCGTCACCTCGAGTGCGTTTCGCATGATCATGATGCCGGCGGCGTTGACGAGGATGTCCAGCCGACCATGTTGGGCGACAACATCCTCGACCGTTCCGGACACCGCAGCGGGATCGGCGACGTCCAGGTGGCGCGTGGTGATGCAGAGACCCACCGCCTCGGCGCGCGAACGGGTTTGTGCCAGGCCGGATTCGTCGACGTCCGTGGCAATCACCTGCGCACCCGCCGACGCGAGCACGATGGCCGTCTCCTGACCGATGCCACCACCCCCGCCGGTGATCAGCGCGACTTTGCCGGTGACGAGATAGGCGTCGGTCACGGCCGGGATCTGGCTGGTCATACGATGCTCCGTTCCGGCCGCGAGGGCCCGATCACTGAAGTTCGGCCGGTCGAGCTAGGACGTCGCGTTCGAGAAGGCGGCGTTGCGGCCGATCTGGTCCTCGGTCATGCGCCAGGGACTCTGGATCACTGCGCCACCATCGACGATGAGCGTCTGACCGGTGATCTTCGAGGAGAGACCGGAAGCGAGAAACAGGACGGCATCGGCGATGTCGCGGCCACGTGGCGGCGCGAGTGCATTGACGACGTCCTCGCCGAACGGGATCTCCGGGAGATCCCAGTTGCCGCCGCCGACGTTGCCGGGGGCGATCGAATTGGCCCGTACGCCGCGTTCGCCGTATTCGTCGGCGATCGTCTTCACGAGCGAGACGACGCCGGCCTTGGCCGCTCCGTAGCCGGCGTGGAAGCGGGACGAACCGATACCGTCGACGGAGGTGATCGCGATGAGTGAGCCGCCGGTGGCGTTCCGGATCAGGTGCGGGATGGCAGCTTTGGACACATAGAAGACCTGCGTGAGATTCAGGCGGATCTGCGCGTCCCAGTCGTCGTCCGGGATGTCGGCGACCTTGCTCCACATGGCACCGCCGACGATGTCGACGCACACGTCCAGTCCGCCCATGTGTGCGGCGGCCTCGTCGACCGCCCGCCGCGCCTCACCGGAGTCGAGTACGTCGGCGACGATCGCGAATGCCTTGCCGCCCTCGGCTGTGATCTCCCGGACGATCTGGTCGGCGCGGTCGGCGTCCTTGTCGACGCAGGCGACTGTGGCGCCGGCGCGGGCCAGCTGCAGCGCGGAGCCACGCCCGTTGCCGGCACGCATCGGGATGAACCCCGCACCGATGACAATGGCGCGGGCGCCGTCCAGTCCTAGATCGATCATGTGTTCTCTTCACTTTCTGTTGGTCGGTGCGGCACAGCTCGGATTGCGGTGTTTGTGGGGATGGGTCAGGCGACCGTCTCGAGTTCGTCGTTGTCGTCGGGCGGAACGCCATCCGAAGATGCCTGTGCGGCAGCGGAAAACGTGAAATCGGAGCGATTGAGATGCAGCAGCCGCGTTGCGAGCTCCAAGCCCGACAGCGGAGTGCTCGTTCCGAGCCGACCGTGTTCGTTGACGTAGTAATTCCGGGTCGGATTCGCGGCGGGGTCGAGCCAGATGAGTTTGCTCGCCTCTTCATCGACTGCGTTGTTGTACTCCCAGAACGCCTCCTCGGTGACCTCGGCGCA
>JAZQRG010000634.1:0-3569 GCA_045629445.1 Mycetocola sp.
GACTCCGCCGACCTCTTCACCGAGTGGCAGTGGAACACCGGCGTCTTCAACGACAAGGTCTACTCCATCCCGCAGGCGAGCGGCCCCCTCGGCCAGTTCTACCGCGCGGACATCTTCGACTCGCTCGGCATCGCATACCCGACCACGTGGGACGAGTACTACGAGGCCGCAAAGGTCATCCGCGCGTCTGACCCGAACCGGTACATCGCCGCGTTCGCCTTCAACCAGGCGCCGTGGCTCATCGGACTGTCGCAGCAGGGTGGCGCCAACTGGTTCACGCCTGAAAACGACGCCTGGACCGTCAACATCGCCGACGAGTCGACCCTCAAGGTCGCCGAGTTCTGGCAGAAGCTCATCGACGAAGACCTCGTCAAGCTCGAGGCAGACTTCTCGAGCGAGTGGAACGCCGACATCCAGAACGGCAACATCGCGACCTGGATCTCCGGATCGTGGGCGGATGCCATCGTACGCGGCACGGCACCTGACACGGCGGGCAACTGGGCCGTCGGCGCCGTTCCGCAGTGGGAAGCGGGCGAGAATGTCTCCGCCACCTGGGCCGGCGGTTCCGCCAACGCCGTCCTCAAGGGATCGAAGCACCCGAAGGAAGCAGCCGAGTTCGCGCTGTGGCTGAACAGCGACCCGGAGAGCGTTTCCATCCTGACGAGCGTCGGAGCCGGATGGCCGGCCATCACCGACCTCGCGAGCGTGGATTCGCTTCAGGATGACCCCGAGGTCTTCGCCTTCTACGGCGGACAGAACATCTGGGACGTCTTCGCTGAGTCTGACGCCAACGTCGACAACAACTGGACCTGGCCGCCGCTGTCGTCGACGCTCTTCTCGGCGCTCACCGACAACGTGAAGGCATCCGTTGAAAATGGCACACCGCTCACCGAGGCCTACATCAAGACCGAGGAGGACATGCTCTCGTCCTTCAAGGACAAAGGCATCTCGGTCAACAAGTAAGTGAGGAACGGGCCGGGCATGGCTTTCATGCCCGGCCTTTCCTCTGCGTCACCCAGGAGAAGAACCATGACAACACACGCTGAACCGTCCGTCAGATCCGCGAAGGTGCGGGCTCAACGAGGAACGTCTCGCGTCGCACTATGGGTGTTGCTCGCACCGTTCCTCGTCATGTTCGCGGCCTTCTTCGTGCTGCCGATCGGATACGCGGTCGTCGACAGCCTCTACTCGACCAAGTCGAGTGGCCTCGGCTTCGGCGAGCCGGAGCGCGTCTTCGTCTTCTTCGAGAACTACGCCGCCGCGCTCGGTTCGTCATCGTTCGTTGCGAGCCTCGGCCGCCTCCTGCTGTTTGCGATCATCGAAGTGCCACTCATGGTTGTGACGGCACTCGTTCTCGCCCTTCTCCTGGAGTCCGGCAAGGGCAAATTCCCGCGGGTCTTCCGCGTGATCTACTTCATGCCGTACGGGGTTCCCGGCGTCATCGCATCCCTCCTCTGGGGCTTCCTCTACATCCCTGCCACGAGCCCGATCCTCCAGGGCCTGTCCAATATCGGCATCAACATCGCCCCGCTCAGCTCCGACTCCGTGCTCTTCGCCATCGCGAACATCGCACTGTGGGGCTTCGCCGGCTACAACATGCTCATCCTCATCGCGGCGCTCAACGCCATCCCGTCGGAGCTTTACGAAGCCGCCAGGCTCGACGGCGCATCCGAGTGGTCGATGATCGTCAACATCAAGCTGCCGCTGATCCGCCCGTCCGTCATCCTCGTGACGTTGTTCACGATCATCGGAACCTTGCAGCTCTTCGTCGAACCGCTCGTGCTCAAGCCACTGACGACAGCGATCAGTTCGGACTTCGCCCCGAACCTCGCCGCGTACAACCAATCCTTCTCGCAGGGAAACCCGAACCTCGCTGCAGCGATGGCCGTCATCGTCGCGCTCATCGCGTTCGTGTTCTCGTTCACCTTCCTGCGCATCGTCAACCGTAAGGACAACCGAGCATGGTAAAAGACTCGACAGCATCCGGCCGTGTCTCGACGGTCTTCGTGAACGCGGCAATGATCCTCGCCGCCGTTTACTTCCTCCTCCCGATCGTCTGGGTGCTCATCTCAGCGACGAAGAGCCCCGGCGAGCTGTTCAGCACCTTCGGCCTCTGGTTCTCTGATTCCCCGCAGGCGTGGGAGAACCTCACGACCCTGTTCACCCAGGACGGCGGGGCGTTCGGCCGCTGGCTTCTCAACAGCCTGCTTTACTCAGGGGTCGGCGGGTTCGTCGCGATGATCCTCTCAGCGGGTGCCGGATACGCGATCGCGAAGTACAACTTCCGCGGCAAGGAACTGCTCTTCTCGATGGTGCTCGGTGGCGTACTCGTTCCCGCGACCGTCATCGCCCTTCCGCTGTACTTCCTGCTTAACTCGGTCGGCCTCACCGGCACATACTGGAGCGTCCTGCTTCCGAGCATGGTGAGCCCGTTCGGCGTCTACCTCGCTCGCATCCACGCAAACGGATCGGTGCCAGACGAGATCATCGAGGCTGCCCGCCTCGACGGGGCCGGGGACGTGCGCATCTTCGCCACGATCGCATCCCGCATGATGCTCCCTGCCCTCGTCACCATTTTCCTGTTCCAGTTCGTCACGATCTGGAACAACTACCTGCTGCCACTCGTCATGCTCAGTGAC
This sequence comes from Mycetocola sp., assembly GCA_045629445.1. Classification (GTDB taxonomy): domain Bacteria; phylum Actinomycetota; class Actinomycetes; order Actinomycetales; family Microbacteriaceae; genus Mycetocola_A. Next base: position 2,640 of record JAZQRG010000634.1, read on the forward strand.
ACCAAGAGTTTCCCGGTGACGCTCGGCCTGACGCTCTGGAACTCGCAGACCCAGCGAGACCCGATGTTCTACCAGCTCGTTGTGACAGGTTCGGCGGTGTCCGCCATACTTCTCGTTGTCGTCATGATCTCGCTGCAGAAGTTCTGGAAAGCCGATCTCACCGCTGGCGCGACCAAGGGATAGAACGGATGCCGTCGATCGCGAACCAGGAGACCGTCACGTTCCAGCCCTGGCAGGGGCCACTCACCCGACCGGCGATGTCGAACACCGTCGATCGTTCGGAACGAATTCGGCTCACCAACCGGTTCGTGGAGATTGACGGCGCCCCCGGCATCCCGGTCTCCGGTGAGATCCATTACAGTCGGATTCCCCGTGGGCAGTGGGAGGAACGGCTGCGACTCATGAAGGCCGGCGGCATCACGGTCGTGGCGACGTACGTCATCTGGATTCACCACGAGGAGCACCGTGGGCAGCCACGGTTCGACGACAATCTCGACGTCGCCGCGTTCATCGACCTCTGTGAGCGGATCGGGCTCGACGTTGTGCTCCGCATCGGGCCGTGGTGCCACGGTGAGGTTCGCAACGGTGGATTCCCCGACTGGGTCGAGGCGTCAGGCGCAAACAACCGCACCGACGATCCGGCCTACCTCGACCTCGTTCGGACCTGGTTCGCGCACCTCGGCGGCCAGGTCGCGGACCGGTGTGTGGAGAACGGCCCGATTGTCGGCATCCAGCTGGAAAACGAGATTTACGACCAGCCCCAGCACATCCGCACCCTCAAGCGCTTGGCGCGTGAGGCCGGCCTGACCGCTCCAGTTTGGACAGCGACAGCGTGGGGTGGCGCCGACCTTCCCGCCGGTGAAGTGCTTCCGCTGTACGGGGGCTACGGCGACGGAGTCTGGGTTGATGCCGGCGAGGAGTGGGATGCCG
>JAZQRG010000635.1:0-3863 GCA_045629445.1 Mycetocola sp.
GACGATGTCACGCTCTGTGTCCGGAAGGGTGAGATCTTTGGGCTCGCCGGCGAGTCCGGCAGCGGCAAGACCACGATCGGGCGCGCCGCAATCGGCATGGCGCCAATTTCGGGCGGCACGATCGAGGTCGGCGGCACGGGAATCGACACCCGCAATCGGGCCGAACGGCAACGGATGCGCCGAAGCGTCGGTGTGGTGTTCCAGAACCCGGCGACGTCGCTCAACCCGCGTTACTCGATCGCCGAGACCGTGGCGGAGCCGTTGCGGGTGCACCTCCGCCTGGGCGGGAGCGAGTTGCGCGATCGCACCGATGCGCTGCTCGAGTCTGTCGGGCTCAACGGCCGCTGGCGCGATCGGTACCCGCACGAACTGTCCGGCGGGCAGCGCCAACGGGTTGCGATCGCCCGTGCGGTATCGCTCGACCCCGGCCTGCTCATCGCGGATGAACCCACGAGCGCGCTCGACGTGTCGGTGCAGGCGCAGGTGCTCGATGTGTTCCGTGAACTGCAGGAACGGCTCGGCTTCGCCTGTCTGTTCATCAGCCACGACCTCGCGGTCATCGACACGCTCTGCGACCGGGTTGCGGTGTTGAGTCGCGGCCGGGTGATCGAGCATGGCTCCCGTGACGAGGTGCTCAACTTCCCGCAGCACGCCTACACGCGCACGCTCATCGCGTCGGCTCCGGTGCCGGATCCCGACGAGCAGCAGCGGCGTCGACTGGCGCGGATCGCCAGCTGAACGCCGCTCTTTATCCGGTCGTTTTCGGGCCTGGACTCGGTGTTTTTCACCGCTGATCAGCCTGTCCCCCAACCGGTGGACCGAAGCAGAGGTTTGCTCACTCCCTCTTCCCCTGCCCCCTTTCGGGGGTCTATCCTCTGGAACACTGTGCCGGAGCCACGAGCCCCGGTCGAACTGTCACTCTCCAGTGAAGGGGTAATACATGTTTCAAAAACGCAAAGTGGGATCCGTCCTCGGGGCGGCTCTCGCGACGGGCGCCTTGGTCGCCGTCAGCTTCGCCGGTCCGGCATACGCCGGCGGCGGTAAGGGCGGGCCAGGCCATGGTGGCGGGCACGGCGGCGGCCACGGTCACGGCGGCGGGAAGTCCGCGTCGGAGATCCTGAGGAAGGCGGTCTCCGCGGACGGAATCACCAAGCACCTCGAAGCGCTTCAGGACATCGCGGAGGCCAACGGCGGCAACCGCGCTGCAGGAACGTCCGGCCACGTGGCATCCGCTGATTACATGGAAGCGAAGCTTCAGCGCGCCGGATACACCACCTCGCGTCAGCCATTCAGCTACGTGAAGAGCATCGTTGACACCGCGGTGCTTGAGCAGACGTCACCCAACCCCCTGACCTATGGCTACCAGGTCGACTTCATCGAGGCGAGCAACGCGTCCGAGGGCGATGTCACTGCCCCGGTGCAGGCTGTCGACGTGAACCTCACCGGTGACCGGGCATCGACGAGCGGCTGCGAAGCAACCGACTTCGCCGGATTCACCGTCGGCAACATCGCCCTGGTTCAGCGGGGTAACTGTGACTTCCGGGTCAAGGCGGACAACGCACTCGCCGCTGGCGCCGTCGGTGTGATCATCTTCAACCAGGGCAACGTGGCACCCAACGAAGACCGCACGGTGCTCTTCGCCGGAACGCTGGGCGACACGATCTTCTCGCTCCCTGTCGCGACGACCACGTTCGCACTGGGTGAGCAGCTCGCGACCACAGCGGGTGCCGAGGTTCGGCTCGCGTTCGACGCGCACGAGGAGACCGTCAACACGTTCAACCTCCTCGCCGACAGCCGCGGCAACGCCGATGAGACCGTCGTTGTCGGCGGCCACCTCGACAGCGTTCTCGAAGGGCCGGGCATCAACGACAACGGTTCGGGAACAGCGGCAATCCTCGAGACGGCACTGCAGATGTCGAAGAAGAAGCTCGTGCCCGAGAACCGGGTGCGCTTCGCGTTCTGGAGCGGTGAGGAAGACGGACTGCAGGGCTCGAACTACTACGTCAGCCAGCTGACCGAGACCGAGATCGCGCAGCACGCGCTCAACCTCAACTTCGACATGATCGGATCGCCCAACGCGGTGCGCTTCGTCTATGACGGTGATGGGGATGCGTTCGACATGCCGGGACCAGCCGGCTCAGACGTGATCGAGCACACGTTCAACGACTACTTCGCCTCACAGGGGCTCGCGACTGAGCCCACCGAGTTCGACGGACGCAGCGACTACGGCGCCTTCATCGAGAACGGCATCCCGGCCGGTGGCCTGTTCACCGGTGCTGAGGGCATCAAGAGTGCTGAGCAGGCGGCCATCTTCGGTGGCACCGCCGGTGAGGCGTACGACCCGTGCTACCACGCGGCGTGCGACGACACCAGCAACATCGATCCCGTTGTGATGGAGCAGATGGCGGATGCCCTCGCTCACTCCACAGCGACCTTCGCTGAGACCAAGACCAAGAAGCACGGCGGCAAGGGACACGGCAAGGGACACCACTACACCGACCGTTGGGACCACAAGGCCCCCCGCGGTACCCGGTAGTCACACCCACTGCCCCGGGCCCGTCGCATTCGTGGGGCGGGCCCGGGTTTTGTGTGTGCGGCGCGGGATTGTGCGTGCGGCCGGCCGACGGCATCCGTTCGAGGCACTGACCGGATGCCAGACGGTCACCCGACCGCACGGCATCCGTTCACTTGTCACACAATCATGCTATTTCGGCGTTTGACAGCACTTCGTGACAACCGAATGGTCGCGCCGCCGCACCCGTTGCTTCGCGGACTACCTGCCCGCTTCCGAGGACGGGGTGAGCCGGCTCGGCGGCTCCTCGCCCTCGAACCAGCCGAGCCATCCGTCCTCCATCGGCATGATCTCGTAGCCGTCGCACACCGTGACGACGGCGGGACGCTCTTCGGCGGCGGTCCAGGTCGCGGTGAGAACGGGCACGCCCTCGCGCTCACGCTCGACACACTCGCCTTCGGGCGGGCTTGACGACGTCACGCGCACGACCGAGAGGCGCCCGTCTTTGGTTTCCAGCGAACGGATGTCTGTGGCATCCGTCGGGATCCACGCCGGCATCTCACCCGAAACCCAGTGCTCAGCCGCGGTGTCATAGCTGGCGAACTGCGACTCGCGCGAGTTGCTCAGCACATCTTTGACCGAGCAGCCGCTGAGGGCGATGGCGAGTGCGGCGGCGGCCGCGACGGTGAGCAGGGGGCGGTGTCTGAGCATGACTCCAGTCCAGCGGGTGGGGGCTTCCAGCGGATCGGCCCGTGGGATGATCCGGGGTCCACCGGAGGGATGAACCTCACTCGGTCTCGCTTGGGCGCGTCGTCCTCATAGCAGATGCGACGGCATCCGCCCCTCTTCACGTCAGGGACTTGCGCATCCGGCCAGGAACCCGCCACGGTGAGAGCGTGAGCACAGAAACCAGCGATTCCGCCCAGGCCAAATTCGCCGCCGTCATTTACAACCCGGTCAAGGTCGACCTGAATGCGATTCGGGATGCCGCCGGTCGCGAAGCCGCGGAGGCCGGCTGGGCAGAGACCCGGTTTTACGAGACGTCGGTGGAGGACCCCGGCGGCGGAGTGACTCGCGAAGCCCTCGACGACGGGGCCGCTATGGTGATCGCCGCGGGAGGCGATGGCACCGTTCGCGCCGTCGCTGAGGCGATGTCGGGGTCGGGAGTGCCGATCGCGCTGCTGCCGTCCGGCACCGGGAACCTGCTCGCGCGCAACCTCGACCTGACGCTCGACGACCTCGACCACTCGCTCCACTCGGCGTTCAGCGGCAAGAACCGCCCGATCGACCTCGCGAAGATCGACATCGAACGCGAGGGCGGGAAGGTCGACCACCACGCCTACCTCGTCAT
>JAZQRG010000636.1:0-7454 GCA_045629445.1 Mycetocola sp.
CCCGGGCGCGGTGCGGGAGTGTCCCCTACGCCTGGTGGAAGTCCGAAGGACTGTTTAGCCCTTGCGGGCCTTGTCCTCGCGCTTTGCCGACTTGTCAGCGCGCTTCTCCTTCAGCGACTTCGCCGGTTCTTTCTTGGCGGAGTTTTTCTGTGGTGATTTGCTTGGCATGAGTGCTCCTTCGACCTGCCAGCCGCGCCGGCTGTGTCTCTCGACCATACGCTGAATCGGGACGAAGGGCACGTCTGAGTTCAGGTGCCGACTCGCGACCGGCGGCTTTGTGGACTCTGTCAGAGGAATCAGTACCTCGACTGTAGGTTTCCACAGGCGGGGTGTGCCGGTCGCTCGCTCTGTTTGTAGTGGGGGAACGGCCTGTTTCGTAACCGCGGATACCGCTTCTACGGTTAGGGAGACGTACTTCAGTGCCGAAAGACAAGGATCGACAATGGTGGACACCACTATCCGACCAGATGAGATTAACCGCGGCGACGTGCTCGCCGATCTGCCCGCTGGCGGGCCCGACGGAGCTCGGGTGAACGTTCCCGACCTCGCGCACCGTTTGCTTGGCACCTGGCCTGAGGCCCGATCGAAGGCTCGCACCCTCGCCGCCCGCGAGGAGTTCCACCGGATCGAGGGACTGACCGTCGATGAGCACCGTGAACGCGTGTTCGGTCAGCTCAAACTCCTCGTCGAGAACGGGCAGGTGCACCGGGCATTCCCCGTCGAGCTTGGCGGCCACAACGACCACGGCGGCAACATCGCTGGATTCGAAGAACTCGTCACCGCTGACCCGTCGCTGCAGATCAAGTCCGGTGTCCAGTGGGGGCTGTTTGGCTCGGCCGTGATGCACCTCGGCACCAAGGAGCACCACGAGAAGTGGCTCCCGGGCATCATGAGCCTCGAGATTCCCGGAGCGTTCGCGATGACCGAGGTCGGACACGGTTCCGACGTTGCATCGATCGCGACGACGGCGACGTATGACGCCGACACCCAGGAATTCGTTATTCACACGCCGTTCCGCGCGGCGTGGAAGGACTACCTCGGCAACGCCGCCGTGCACGGCAAAGCGGCGACGCTCTTCGCCCAGCTCATCACGAACGGCGTCAACCACGGCGTGCACTGCTTCTACGTTCCCATCCGTGACGACGAAGGCAACTTCCTTCCCGGCATCGGCGGTGAAGACGACGGCATCAAGGGCGGCCTGAACGGCATCGACAACGGCAAGCTGCACTTCACGAACGTCCGCGTCCCGCGCACGAACCTGCTCAACCGCTACGGGGACGTTGCCGAGGACGGCACCTATTCGTCACCGATCTCGAGCCCCGGCCGACGCTTCTTCACGATGCTCGGCACGCTCGTGCAGGGGCGTGTGTCGCTCGATGGCGCCGCCGTCGGGGCATCCGCTCTCGCCCTGCAGATCGCGATCACCTACGGGAGCCAGCGTCGCCAGTTCAACGCGGCGAGTGACACCGAGGAAGAGGTCATCCTCGACTACCAGCGCCACCAGCGCCGCCTCCTGCCGAAGCTTGCGACGACATACGCAGCGCTGTTCGCGCACGACAAGCTGCTTGTGAAATTCGACGGTGTCTTCAGCGGAAAGAGTGACACCGACGACGATCGGCAGGACCTCGAGACGCTCGCTGCAGCGCTCAAGTCGCTCTCGACCTGGCACGCGCTCGACGCGCTCCAGGAAGCGCGCGAGGCCTGTGGCGGCGCCGGGTTCATGGTGGGCAACCGCCTGACCAGCCTGCGCGCCGACCTCGACATCTTTGTGACGTTCGAGGGGGACAACAACGTTCTGCTGCAGCTCGTCGGCAAGCGGCTGCTCGGTGACTACGCCAAACGGTTCAAGGGTGCGGATGCCAAGGCCCTCGCCCGGTTCGCCGCCGAGCAGGCTCGGGGCAAGGTCGTTCACGGCACCGGGCTTCGGTCGCTCGCGCAGACGGTCGCCGACTTCGGATCGACGGCGCGTTCCGTCGGGCACCTGCAGAACGAGGACACGCAGCGGGAACTCCTGACCGACCGCGTCGAGACCATGGTCGCCGCCATCGCCGGGCGGTTGCGCGCGGCGAGCAAGATGAGCGCGGCGGATGCCGCTGCGCTGTTCAACGCCAACCAGAACGAACTCATCGAAGCGGCCCGCGCGCACGCGGAGCTGCTCCAGTGGGAGGCGTTCACCGAAGAGCTCGCGAAGATCACCGACCCTGGCACGAAGAAGGTACTGACCTGGCTGCGTGACCTGTTCGGCCTCGGTCTCGTGGAGAAGCACCTGTCCTGGTACCTCATCAACGGTCGGTTGTCCGGGCAGCGTGCCTCCGCGGTGACCGCCTACATCGACCGACTGCTCGCCCGGATTCGCCCGCACGCCGTCGACCTCGTCGAAGCGTTCGGCTACACGCAGGAGCACCTCCGTGCGCCCATCGCGTCCGGCATCGAGGCAGAGCGGCAGGATGAAGCTGCCGCGTACTTCGCCGAGCTGCGGGCCTCCGGCAACGCGCCCGTCGACGAGAAGTCCCTCAAGGCGAAGAAGAAGTAGCGCCTTTTTGCACTACCAGAGCCGCCCCGCCGTTTCGGTGGGGCGGCTCTGCTGTGTACGCCGGGTGCTGCGCGCTGATTCGCCGTGATTTGTCGTTCTGGGGTGACCTGAGCGACACAGTGTGGCATCTCACCCGCACGGGACGGCGGCGGGGCGCCGTCGGTCACCGCCGCAGCCGGCGGTATGCGTTCGCCGAGAGCGGCAGGAACACGAGGGTGATCACGAGGGGCCACGCCACGGCCATTCCCAGGGCCACGTCCGCCATCCAGCCGGAGGTGATGCCCGTCGGGTTTCCGAACAGCTGGCGCGTTGCTGTCGCTGTTGCCGAGATCGGGTTCCACTCGGCGACGGCGCCGAGCCAGCCGGGCATGGTCTCGGGCGCGACGAACACATTCGACAGAAACCCGATGGGCCAGACCAGTACCTGAATGGCCATTGTCGCTGCCGGGTTCCGGAACGCCAGCCCGAGGAAGATACCGATCCAGAGCAGCGCAAACCGCAGCCACAAGAGGAGCAGCACCGCAATTAGCGCGGATCCCAGGTCGGTCGTGACGCGCCAGCCGATCAGCACGCCGCCGGCGAGCAGCACGGCGAGATTGAGGATCGACGAGGCCATGTCTGCCCCGCTTCGCCCGAGCGCAACGGCGGAACTGTGGATCGGCATCGACCGGAAGCGGTCGGTGATGCCCTTCGCGGCATCCGTCGACATTGCCAGCATCGTGCTCTCGAGGCCGAAGAGCATGGTGAGGGTAAACATGCCGGGGAGCAGGAAGGTGATGTAGTCGCCGCCGCCGGGCACCTCGATCGCGCCGCCGAAGAGGAACCCGAACATCAGCAGCAGCATGATCGAAAAGAGCAGGCCGAAGATCGGGATGGCGGGCTGTCTCACCCAGTGCAGCAGTTCGCGCTGCGTGAGGATCCAGCCATTGCGCAGCACCGAGAATCGCGCCGTCGGCGGGCGGCTGGGTGTTGTGAGTGCGGTCATGATGCGTTCTCCCGTGCGGTGAGGGCGAGGAAAACCTCGTCGAGGGTTGGCCGGCGCAGGACCAGGTCGTCGGGTTCGATGCCCGCGGTGTCGAGGGCTCGCACCGCCGCCATGAGTGCGGCGGTGCCCGCCGTCGCTTCGATGGTCACGGTGCGGGCCGCCTCGTCGATTGTCGGCTCGCTCCCGACTCGAACGGATGCCGCCACGCGTGCGAGGTCCGCGGCATCCGTCACCGTGATGACGATGCGGTCGGCGCCGAGTTCCTTCTTCAGTCTGTCTGGAGTCCCGGAGCGGATCACGTGGCCAGCGTTCATCACCGAGATGGTGTCGGCGAGCTGGTCGGCCTCGTCGAGGTACTGGGTGGTGAGCAGCACCGTTGTGCCAGCGGCGGCGATGCGACGGATGGTGCGCCACACCTCGTTGCGGCCGCGGGGATCGAGGCCGGTTGTCGGTTCGTCGAGAAAGAGAACGGCGGGGGAGAGGATCAGCCCCGCCGCGATGTCGAGGCGGCGCCGCATTCCGCCCGAGTAGGTGGATACCGGCCGGGCGCCCGCCTCGGTGAGGTCGAATGCGGCGAGCAGTTCGTCGGTCCTGGTTCGAGCTGCGCGCGTGCTCAAGCCGAACAGCCGGCCGAACATGACGAGGTTCTGGGCGCCCCCGAGAATCTCATCGACGGCGGGGCTCTGCCCGACGAGGCCGATGCTCTGGCGGACCCGGGAGGGTTCGGTGCGGACATCGAACCCGGCGACGGATGCTTCGCCGCCATCGAGGTCGATGAGGGTCGCGAGGGCACGGACGGCAGTACTCTTGCCCGCACCGTTCGGGCCGAGCAGCCCGTGGATGGTTCCTGCCGGGACGGTGAGGTCGAAATCGTCGAGGGCATTCACGTCGCCGTAGCGCTTCCGCAGCCCGGCAGCGCTGAGGGAGACCGGTCGGGGAGGCGGCGGGGAAGCCGTTTCCGATGAGGCTGAGTGGGTCACGATACTCCTTTGTCGTACGCTCTACGGAGTTAATGAGAAGCTGAGCGTACACCATACGGAGTAAGTACACTAGGGGGATGGTGACGACCGAAGAGGCAGGGCAGAGCGACCCGGATCGGACGCTCGGGCTGCTGTGGCGGCACACGCTCGGCGAGCAGCAGGGTGCTCGCGGGCCCCGGCAGAAGACAACGGTGGACGCCGTCGTTGCGTGTGGCATTGCCCTCGCCGACGATGAGGGGCTCGAGGCGTTCTCGATGCGCAAGGTCGCCGAGCGGCTCGGCATGGGTGTGATGAGCCTTTACACCTATGTGCCAGGGCGCGAGGACCTGATCGGGCTCATGGTTGATCAGGTCACCGGCGAAAGGCCGCACCCGGTACTTGAGGGCGACCTGCGGTCGCGGCTCGAGACGGTCGCCCGCCACCTGTGGGACGAGTACCGCAGGCATCCGTGGCTGCTCTCCGTCGACACGTCAAGGCCCGCCCTCGGCCCGCACATTTCCGACCGCTACGAGTGGGAACTCTCCGCGGTCGATGGGGTCGGTCTCAGCGACATCGACATGGACCAGGTCGTCACCCTGATCGCGGGCTTCGTCTCAAGCGCCGCGCGGATGGCGAGGGACATGGACCGCACCGAGCAGCGCTCAGGCGTCAGCGATGCCGAGTGGTGGGAGGCGAACGCTCCGGTGCTCGAGAAGGTCATGGACGGATCGAAGTACCCGATCGCCGGCCGGGTCGGCTCGGCCGTTGGCGAGGCATACCAGGCGGCGAGCAATCCCCAACTGACGTTCGAGTTCGGGCTGGCCCGCGTGCTCGACGGGATTCTGGCCTACGTCGACGCCACGCGATAAACGGATGCTCCGCGCGAGACGTGCGGACGGCATCCGTTCAGGGAACGTGCTCTGAGCAGGGCTCCGGGGTTCAGTGTGCGCAAAGTGCTCTGAGCAGGCGCTCTCACGTACATTTGCGCACACTGAACCCGGCAATCAGGCCGGAGCGGCTCAGCCCGCGGAGACCGCGGCGGCGACGGCAGCTGGGATCGGCGTCTCGCCGGCGATAGCCTCCCAGGTGAAGCCCGCGGTCTCGGGGAAGGTGAGCGCCGCCGCGATTAGTGACGCGACATCCGCTCGCGGGATCGACCCGCGCTCGGTCTCGGTCGCCAGGGTGACGAGTCCGGTCGGTTCGTCGTCGGTCAGTGCGCCGGGGCGGAGGATCGTCCAGTCGAGCGAGGTCTTCTTCAGCTCGATGTCGGCGTTGCGCTTCGCCGCGACATAGGCCGCCCACACGTCATCGCTCGTGTCGACTTCGCCATCGATTCCCATCGCCGACACCTGCACGAAGCGTTTAACCCCCGCGCGTTCGGCCGCCTGCGCCGACTTGACCGAACCCTCGAAGTCGACGGTGTGCTTGCGTTCCGCGCCGGAATTCGGGCCGGCCCCCGCGGCAAACACGACGGCATCTGCCCCGGTAACGATCGGAACGAGATCGTCGACGGATGCCGTCTCGATGTCGCAGACGACAGGTTCCGCTCCGAGCGCGGCGATTTCCGACGAGTGGTCCGGGTTGCGGAAGACGCTGACGACCTCGTCCCCGTTCTCGACGAGCTGGGTGGTGAGGATGCGGCTGATCTTGCCGTGGCCTCCGATGATGACGATGCGGCTCATGTGTGTCTCCTTTCGCGTTGTGCGGTGTGCCGTCGCTCAGGACGGGCGGTTTGCGGGCGACTGGGTCTTCGCCGGGTCGGTCTCGGGCAGCGAACCGAGCACCTCGTCGATGCGAGAGAGGGCCTCGGGCGACAGCGTGACACCAGACGCCTTGACGTTGTCGCGCACCTGCTCGGGCCGAGACGCGCCGATGATCGCCGATGCGACGTTGTCGTTCGCGAGCACCCAGGCGATCGCGAGCTGGGCGAGGGTGAGCTCGTGCTCGTCGGCGATCGGCTTCAGGTTCTGCACGGCGGTGAGCACCTCGTCGCGGAGGAAAGCCTTGATCATGTCGGCCCCGCCCTTCGTATCCGTCGCGCGCGAGCCATCGGGCAGCGGCTGGCCCGGCTGGTACTTGCCGGAGAGGATGCCCTGCGCAACCGGAGACCAGACAATTTGCGAAATGCCGAGCTCACGCGAGGCGGGAACGACCTCGTCTTCGATCACTCGCCAGAGCATTGAATACTGCGGCTGGTTGGAGATGAGCTGGAAGCCCAGGTCCTTCGCCAGGGCTGAGCCCCGTCGCAGCTCGTCCGCGTTCCACTCCGAGACGCCGATGTAGAGCGCCTTGCCCTGCCGGACGACATCCGCAAATGCCTGCATGGTCTCTTCGAGCGGGGTGCTGTGGTCGTACCTGTGCGCCTGGTAGAGATCGACGTAGTCGGTGCCGAGCCGCTTCAGTGAGCCGTTAATCGACTCGAAAATGTGCTTGCGGCTGAGGCCGGAGTCGTTGGGACCCATGGGTCCTGTCGGCCAATACACCTTGGTGAAGATCTCGAGCGACTCGCGCCGCTCGGAGGCGAGCGCCTCGCCGAGCACTGTCTCCGCCGCGGTGTTCGCGTAGGCGTCAGCGGTGTCGAACGACGTGATGCCGCTCTCGAGTGCAGCGGCGACACACGCCTTCGCCGTGTCGTTCTCCACCTGTGACCCGTGGGTCAGCCAGTTGCCGTAGGTGATTTCGGAAATTTTGAGGCCTGAGTTGCCGAGGTGACGATAGTCCATGCGGCCACGCTACGCCCGCGCGGGCGAGACGGCTAAAGAAGGCCGAGACCTTGCACCTGCTCGCGTTCTGTGGCAAGTTCGGCGACGGATGCCTCGATCCGGGTCTTCGAGAAGTCGTCCAGTTCCAGCCCCTCAACAATGCGCCACTGTCCGTCGACGCTCTCGGCGGGGAACGATGACACGAGGCCATTCGGGACGCCGTAGCTCCCGTCAGACACAAGCGCGACACTCGTCCAGCGCCCCCGCTGCCCGTT
>JAZQRG010000637.1:0-1937 GCA_045629445.1 Mycetocola sp.
GCCCCACCTCGATCAACAACGCCCACATAGACGCAAGTTTGCAGAAGCTGCGTGCGGCGCGCAAGGGTGGACCTAGCCGCACGGATGCCGCGTGCCCAGACCTCATGCACCCAGCGCCGGAACGCCGCCTCCCGGCAAGCCCGGGTCAGCTCTCGTCGCCACCCGGTGCCGGACCACTGCCGCCGGGTGACCCGTCGGCGTCGGGCTTGGGCTTCTCGTCCTTCGCCGCCGCATCGAGCGCGACACCGATCGCGATCCCGATCGCCAGGCCCGCGCCGATGAACGCCCAGTTGTCCATCGTGAGGCTGATGCCCACCCCGAGCAGGAGCCCGAAGGAAATCCCGAGTGACAGGTAGTAGTTGTCGCCGTGCTTCGACTTCTTATCAGTAGCCATAACGCCACGCTACGAGGCCGGGCGACCGACGGCATCCGTCACGCGGGGGATCTTCACTTCGCCGGATCGCACCGCTTGAACCCACTGTCCCCACTCCGACGGATGCCGCCACGTTCAGTGTGCGCAAACGGTCCCTATCCGCCACCCTGAGAGCACTTTCCGCACATTGAACGGATGCCGCGCGGTTCAGTGTGCGCAAACGGTCCCTAACCGCCACCTTCAGAGCACTTTCCGCACACTGAACTGGTGTCGCCGGTTTCAGTGTGCGCAAACGGTCCCTACCCGCCACCCTGAGAGCACTTTCCGACACTGAACGGATGCCGCCCGCTTCAGTGTGCGCAAACGGTCCCCAACCGCGACCCTCAGAGCACTTTCCGCACACCGAACGGATGCCATCACGCCAGGCACGCGCGAAACCTTCAGAAATCCCTGTGAGAGCACCAGAACACTCTGGCCATCGCGCAGCCGATCGCGATATACTGTCGTAAGGACAGTAAAAAAGGAGTGGCGATGGCAGAACACAGCGAACAGCATCCGTATTCGTCGGATTTCCTCGCCGCACTCACCGGCATCATCGCGCAGTGGACCGCGCCGAACTTCCTGGTCTCGGTCACGGCACGTGAGGGCATCGACCTCGACCCGACCTCGATCACGGCGATCAGTGTGCTCGGACGACTGGGTCCTCTCCGCCCGTCGGCGCTGGCCGACCACCTCGGCACCGGCGCTTCGAACGTGAGCAAGGTGCTCGGGCGGCTCGAAACCGCCGGACTGATCGAACGCCGCAAGGACACCGCAGACGCCCGCGCCTCGATCGTGCAGCTCACCCCTGCGGGCGACGACACAGCCGCCGCATTCGTGCGCGCCGGCGACGGCATGCTCGACGAACTCCTCGACGGCTGGACCGAGAAAGAACGACACCTGCTCACCCAGCTCACCCAGCGTCTCGACGTCTCCACCCGGGCGTTCGCGGCCAAAATCGCAACCACTCCCACACCAAGCTCACAAGGCTCGAAAGAAAGAACGGTCTCAGAATGACCCGCACCTACGTCGTCACCGGCTCCGCATCAGGCATTGGCGAGGCAACCGCCAACCTCCTCCGCGAGCAGGGCCACCGCGTCATCGGAGTCGACCTTCGCAACGCCGACATCGAGGCCGACCTCTCGACCACGCTGGGACGGGATGCCGCCATCGCCGGCATTCTTGAAGCATCCGATTCGAAGATCGACGCGATCATCGCCGCGGCAGGCATCTCCGCGCCGAAGGCACTCACGGTCGCCGTCAACTTCTTCGGTGTGACCGCACTGCTCGACGGCCTCGCCGAGACGCTCGCGAAGAGCGACGCACCGCGCATCGCCGTCGTGAGCTCGATGGCATCGCTGCAGGAGAACTCGGCCGAACTCGTCGACGCACTCCTCGCCGGCGACGAGGCCCGCGCCCTCGAAATCGGTGCCGCGCTCGAGGCTGAGGGACCGCGCACCGGCTACCTCAACTACCCGTCGAGCAAGCGCGCACTGTCGCGCTGGGTTCGCCGCGAGAGCATCGC
>JAZQRG010000638.1:0-3639 GCA_045629445.1 Mycetocola sp.
CGCGGAATCCGTCTGCTGTTCCAGCCGCTGCTCGTGCTCTGGGCGCTGTGGTCGACGGGCGCGTGGCGTGCATGGCGCAACAGCCGTTCGGCGGCGAAGCGGAAGAGCGTGTCGGTGTAGCTACCCGCGAGTACTCTCGTAGCCATGATCATCGATGTGCCAACCTCGCTCGGACCCGGCAGGCTGACCGTCAGCGAGGCAGCCGAGCCGCGCGGGATCGTCTGGCTGGGCCACGGAGCGGGCGGTGGTATCGGGGCGCTTGACCTCACCGCTTTGGCGAAGCACCTGCCCGAGCATGGTTTCACCGTGGCGAGATACGAGCAACCGTGGCGGGTCGCGGGGAAGAAGATTGCGCCGAGGCCGGCGACGCTGGATATCGCCTGGCGTGAGACCGCGCCGGCCGTGGCTGAGCTCGCCGCTGGCCTGCCGATCGTCTTCGGTGGCAGAAGTGCTGGAGCTCGCGTTGCCTGCAGGACCGCCGACGAGCTGGGGGCTGCCGCTGTTGTCTGCCTGGCCTTTCCGCTGCACCCGCCAGGGAAGCCTGAGGCAACCCGGCTGCCCGAGTTGCTGCTGCCATCCGTCCCGGTTCTGGTCCTCCAGGGCGATCGGGACACCTTCGGGTCGGCAAGCGACGTCCAGCGGGACGTCGGCGACCATCCTGCGATTCGTGTCGTGCCGGTCGGCGGGGCGGACCACAGTATGAAGGTGCTGGCGTCATCACCGCTCACCGCACGGGATGTTGCGGCGCTGGTGACGGCATCCGTCGCTGATTTTCTCGGGAACGTGCTGCCGTGATGCATTCACGGGTGCTGGCCGCTGCGGATCGGGCTGACGCGCCGGTCGCTGTTCTGCTGCCCGGTGTCGGATATACGGTGCAGGGGCCCCTGTTGTACTGGAGCGCCCAGTTGCTCGCGGAGCGCGGCTGGCACGTGCAGGGCGTCGAGTGGACGATCGATGCAGCCGTGGGTGAGGATCCGGTGCCGTTTGTTGAGCGCGCGGTTATTGCTGCATTCGAGGCGGCGCCGACGGCATCACAGCGGTTGATCGTGGCGAAATCGTTCGGGAGCTTTGCCCTGCCCTTTGCGCAGCGTGAGGGTATACCGGGCGTGTGGCTGACGCCGGTGCTCACCAGCGGGATCGTGCGAGAGGCGCTCGTGGAGGCGTCGGACGTGCATCTTGCGGTCGGGGGCGATGCCGACGAGATGTGGCTGCCGGATGCCGTGGCGAGTTCGCGTGCCCATCTCGTGACCGTTCCCGGCGCAGGCCATTCACTGACCGTTGCCGGCGGTTGGCGGGAATCGATCGACGCGCAGACCGGCGTGTTCGACCGGATCGCGGCACACCTGGATTCGCTTGAGCCGTGACAGTAGCGGTTCCGCGTGATGTCACGTCCGCTCTGCGGCTTCGTTCGCGACGCTTTTTCGGCGCGACGCTACTTCGGCGCGACGCTACTTCCGTGTGACGCTACTTCCGCTTGGCAGCGGCCTTCGCAGCGCGTTTGGTTTCGCGCACCTTCGTGAGCGATTCCGCGTCAACGATGTCCGCGACCGACCGGTGACTGCCGTCTTCACCGTAGGCCCCGGCGGCTTCGCGCCACCCCTCCCCCGTGAACCCATACTGCTTGCCGAGCAGGGCAACGAAAATGCGTGCTTTCTGGTCGCCGAAGCCCGGTAGCGCCTTCAGACGGCGGAACACCTCGGCTCCGTCGGGCGCGTCCTTCGTCCAGATGGCGGACGCATCACCGTCCCAGTCGTCGACGATCGCCTGGCATAGCGCCTGAACCCGGCCGGCCATGTTTGCGGGGTAGCGGTGGACTGCTGGAGGCGTCCGAAACATCTCGCTGAAGGCATCCGGATCGGCGCCCGCGATGGATGCCGCGTCGAAGGAACCGAGACGTTCGCTGATCTTGAGGGGGCCGGCAAATGCGGTCTCCATCGGGACCTGCTGGTCGAGGAGCATGCCGATGAGCAGGGCGAGCGGGTCGTTGGAGAGGAGGGCGTCCGCGTTGGCGTCGCCGGTGATGCTGAGGGTGCCAGTCATGTGTCCATTGTCGCAGCGGGGATGGTGCAGGGGCCAGTCGTGGCGGGCGGCGGGGCCATTGCCGAATGCCGAGCACCGAGCACCGAGCACCGAGCACCGAGCGAATCACCCCACAATTGGGAGGGAGGCCGACCATCATCATTCCTCATGACGACACTATGCTCAGTGCATCCAGGCAGCGAGCACTCCGATAGGGGAAATGACCATCATCACCATGACAGCACGGATCGCCGGAGTCGTGTTCGCGGCAACAAGCATTGTGATTCTCTCCGCGTGCACCGCCTCGCCTACTGAACCGGCGGCATCACCTACTCCCCCAACTTCCGCCAGCGCTTCACCGACACAGTCGGAAGCGCCTCCCGAAACGCCACCGGGCTTGTCCGCGCTCGACGAGGGGTTTATCTTCAGCGACGCTTTGTGTGTTGCACTCGCTGCAGCAGACCTTGACGTCTTGGCGCCAGTCGGCATAACTTCGGCGTCCGCGCTGTCGACCGACCAGGCTGACCCGGCGGGCGCCAACGGCCGCTGCTACGTCTCAGACGCGCCAGAGACAGTGAGCCTCGTGCTCGACTTTGGTGATGTTCTGGCCGGAACGGCTCAGTGGCTGGCCACCGAGTGGCCTTCTCCGTGTGTGGGCCAGAGCCGGGCCGAATTAGTCACTCTCGGCGGGTATGAAACGGCCTTGAGCTACTGCACCGAGTATCCAATCCCAGGAGGGAATGCGCGCCACTACACAGCTGTAGCGACCACTCCGGGCGGGGGCGTCGACTGCCGGCTCACTACACAAGGAGATGTCCCGGCGATCGCGCCCGACGTCATGAATAATCTTTGTGCGCAGGTGTTCGAGCGGTTACAGGGACGCGGTTAGAACTCTCGTCAGGCATCATCGCTCACCTCAAGAATCACCGGGGTTAGTCGTCGATGGCAAAAATTACACGTGAACTGAAGCCGTGAACAGCAATGTCGGCGGCAGCATTGGAGCGTTCGCAGGCTGGACAGTGGCTGCCCGAGGGTGCCGGCCTCAATGTCAGTGGTCGGGTGTGTACTGGCTTCATGAACAGACCGGTCAGCAGCCCGATCCGAGCCAACAAAGGCTCGCGGGTCGTTGCACCGAGGAGCGGGACCGTGCCGCCACCGGCGGCCCTCATGTCGCCGTCGATTGCACCGGCGCCAGCGCCGGGTCAATGTCAGTGGTTGGGTGTGTACTGAAGTCATGAAAACCCCGGTCAAGAGCCTGCTCCGCACCCGTGCCGGTGCGGCGTTCAGATGCCTCGAGAGACCGAGACCCGGTTCCATTCATGCACCCGGTCAATGTCAGTGGTTGGGTGTGTACTGAAGTCATGAACATCCCGGTCAGCAGCCCGTTCCGACACCGTTCTGGTGTCGCTGAACCTGGTCTGGCCATGCCCTTCCATGCCGGAGTGTTATCCGGTGGGGGTGTGTGGGTGTCATGAGTCTCGCGGTGAGCGACTTTCCTGCCGGTGTTCCGGCGGGTGAGAGTGCGCTTGCCGGGCTGCTCGCTCATTTGGGTGAGGTGGTCGAGGTTCTGGAGCTCGACCGGTTAGACCGGCTGACCGGGGAACAGTTGCTGACTCAGCT
>JAZQRG010000639.1:0-2708 GCA_045629445.1 Mycetocola sp.
CTCGATGATGGTCGGGTACGGTTGGGAGTACGACAGGACGGAGCACGTTTCACGTGAAACATCCCCACACAGAAGGAGAGTCGGTGACTCACTCGCCCATTGCAGACGACTCATCGCCACTCATGAGAGAGATCCTCGATCTCACTCACAGACGTCAGAATCTGGCCGAGATTACGGTACCGAGGCCCGAAAAGACGCGGATCTTTACCGTTTCCAATCAAAAAGGCGGAGTGGGTAAAACCACCACAACGGTGAACATCGCTGCGTCAATGGCGAAGCTCGGAGCCCGCGTTCTCGTCATCGACCTCGACCCGCAGGGAAACGCGTCGACCGCCCTTGGGGTCGATCACCACGCGGAGATTCCCAGCATCTATGACGTCCTCATCGATGACTTTCCTCTCGCCGATGTTGTGCAGCAAAGTCCTGAATTCGACACCCTCTTTTGTGCGCCGTCGACGATCCACCTCGCGGGCGCCGAGATCGAACTGGTCTCCCAGGTTGCGCGTGAGCACCGGTTGCGTACGGCGCTCGAACAGTTCGTGCGCGAGGCGGAAGAACCCTTCGACTACGTCTTCATTGACTGCCCACCCTCCCTCGGGCTGCTCACCATCAACGCGTTCGTGGCGGCGCGCGAGGTTCTCATCCCGATCCAGGCGGAGTACTACGCCCTCGAGGGTCTCAGCCAGCTGCTCAACAGCATCCGGATGATCCAGAAGCACCTGAATCCCCCGCTCACGGTGAGCACAATCCTGCTCACGATGTTCGACACACGCACCAACCTCGCGCACCAGGTGGCGGATGATGTTCGCGCACACTTCCCCGCTGAAGTGCTCAAGACGATCATCCCCCGCGCAGTGCGCATCTCGGAGGCGCCCAGCTTCGGTCAGAGCGTGATCAGCCACGACCCCAGCGGTGTTGGCGCGATCTCCTACCTCGAGGCTGCGACCGAGATCGCGACGCGAGAGGCGGAACGCGAGCGAGCTGCACGCGAGGCCGCCGACGAGAACACCAATGAACTGCTTACTGAAGGAGCTACACGCTAATGGCCGTGAAAAGAACTGGCCTCGGCCGCGGAATCGGGTCTCTCATTCCCACCACGACACAGGAAATGACAGACAACGGGCGCCCCGTCGACGTGTTCTTCCCGCAGACCAATACCGCTCGCACCACCGAAGACCCCGACCTGGTCGCTGTCCCCGGTGCCCGGCTGTCCAACCTCGACCCCGCCGACATCATCCCGAACGCCGTGCAGCCACGCACCAACTTCGACGCCGATGACCTCGCCGAGCTTGTACACAGCATCCGTGAGGTGGGCGTCCTCCAGCCCATCGTGGTGCGCCCTCACCCGTCGAAGCGTGGCAAGTACGAACTCATCATGGGTGAGCGCCGCCTTCGCGCGACCAAAGAGGTCGGCCTGGCGACGATTCCGGCGGTCGTCAAGGAGACAGCGAACGAGGACATGCTGCGCGATGCGCTCCTCGAGAACCTGCACCGGTCGAACCTCAACCCGCTGGAAGAAGCATCCGCGTACCAGCAGCTTCTTTCCGACTTTGGGATCACCCAGGACGAGCTTGCAACACGAATTGGCCGGTCACGCCCACAAATCACGAACACAATCCGGCTGTTGAAGCTCCCGGAGTCGATCCAGAGCCGCGTCGCGGCCGGAGTTCTGAGCGCTGGGCACGCCCGGGCCATCCTGTCCCTCGTCGAACCCGAACTCATGCTGCGCCTCGCCGAGAAGATCATCAACGAAGACCTCTCGGTGCGCGCGGCTGAAGCAGCAGCTGCCCAGATCCAGGGTCAGGCGCCGAAGAAGCCGAAGCCGGTCGGCGGCACGCGCCACGCGCACCTCGAAGAGGTCGCTGACCGACTCGGAGACCGCCTGAACACACGGGTCAAGGTCAACCTCGGAGCACGAAAAGGCCAGGTCACGATTGAATTCGCGACGATTGGCGACCTTAACAGGATCCTCGCGGAGATCGGCGAACCGAGCTACGGAGCGTAGCGGGCCAGTGGCCGGGGTTACTCCCCGGCCGCAGCCAGCGCGAGGGCGCTGTACGTCGACGCGAGGGTCAGGCCTGCCGCCTCGATCGCCTGGGGAACGAGCGACGTCTCCGTAAGCCCTGGCAGCATGTTGGCCTCGAGGAACCACACGGTGCCCTCAGCGTCAACGATGAGGTCGATACGGGAGATGTGGCGGAGGCCAAGCAGCTCGTGCACGGCGACGGCGGTCGCTGCGGCACGTTCCGAGATCTCGTCTGAGACGCGGGCGGGCGCGTAGAACGTCGTCTCCCCCGCGTTGTAACGCGCCTCGAAGCTGTACACGCCGGACCGAGGCTGAATCTCCACAGCGGGAAGCGCAACCGGTCCATGACCCGAGTCGATCACCGCGATCGCGAGCTCAGTGCCCTCGATCTTCTTCTCGATCAGGGCGACATCGGAGTAGGTGTAGGCGTCCACCATCGCGCGAGGCAGGTCAGCGGCATCCGTCACGATCGTCACACCCTGTGCAGAACCGCCCTGTGCGGGCTTCACGACGGCAGCGGGGCCGATGCCGTGCAGGATCTCGGCCAGCACCCCGTTGGCGCCCAGCTCGCGGAAGGTCTCGGTGGGCAGCGTCAGCCTCTCGGGCGTCGCGATGCCGGCACGTGAAACGAGAACCTTCGCGGTCGGCTTGAACCAGGCCAGGCCTGCACCCTCGGAGTGCG
>JAZQRG010000640.1:0-1537 GCA_045629445.1 Mycetocola sp.
CATCGCCCTAGTCCTCGACCGTCAGCACGCTGTCACGCGGAACCACGATCATAGGAACCGGCAATTCGCGGAGCATCTTCGCCGCGGTCGTGCCGAGGAAGATCTGCCGCGGTTGTGCAAGCCGACTGGATCCGACAAAGACAACCTCGCCCGGGTCCCAGTCGAGAGCGGCCACCGCATCTTCAACACGGTTGCCGGATGCCGTCAGCGCGGTCACGTCGACATCGCCCGGCAGGTGCTCTGCCGCGTAGGCAATTGTGTCGGCGGCGTGCTTCTCGGCGCGGACCCGAACATCGGGAGGCGTCTCAACACCATCGGAGTCAAGAGTGACCAGCGACACCAGCCGGAGCGGGACCTTCGCGGCCCTCGCCGCAAGGATGCTCGCGTCGATGACCTCCTTGGCGCCGGTGCGTGTGCCGACTGCACAGGTGACCCGGGTGATCCCGTCGACACCGATCTCGGCCACGGATCCTTCGGGGGCAAGCGCGACCGGAACGACAGCGGAGTGCAGCAGGGAGTTCGCGACACTGCCGACGGTGAACCGACCGAGCAGACCGCCGCGCGCCGCTCCGACCACGATCATCCGTGCTTTGATATCCCGGCTCGCGTCGAGCAGGCCCTGCGCGAAACTCTCGGCGTACACGATGTGCCCGCGAACGTCCATATCCCTCGGCACGAGGGATAGCGCGTGGTGGAGCCACTCTTCAGCGGCCTGGTGGAGGAACTTCTCGTACCCCGCATCAACCGGAACGAGGCTTGACCGTGCCGCACTGCGCAGCACGATGACGACGTCGAGTCCCCGGTTCATGGAGCGAGCGAGCCTGACGGCGAGGTTGAGTGCGTCCTCACCGGATGGAGTATCGGTGTAGCCAACGATGTATCGCATGTCGGTCGCTCCTTTGCGTCGGTTACTGCGGAGAGTGCGTGTTACTTTCGTTCGGAAAGGATGGCCGCTGCGGTCTCGCGGCCCATGCGGATGGCGCCGTCGACGTGCTGATACCCCTCGGCCGCGAGGTCGCTGCACGACCAGTGGATCGGCCCGACCGGTGCGCGCAGGTCGGCGCCATACCGGTGCAGGCCGCCCATGTCGAAGCTTGCGGCGTAGGCGCCGCGCGTCCACTCCTCGCTGCCCCAGTCGCTCTCGTAGTAGACGACGGGTGACGACGCCTCGGCGCCGAAGTAGTGCGACAGCGATGTGAGGATGATCTTCTTGCGCTCCTCGGCCGGGAGGGTGAACAACCGGTCGGCCTTCTCATCGGAGACGAACCCGACGAGGGTGCCGCGCGGGTCATCGTGGTTGGTGTTGTCGTAAGCCTCGTGCACGATCTCATACGGGCTGAACGAGGTGCCCGACAGTCCGGCATCCCGCCAGAACGGCGTCTCATACACCGCGTGCACCTTGATCACGAGGCCGAGCGACAGGTGCTGGTGCATCTGCTGCTGGCGCCGTGGCAGCGGCGGCTGGAAGTCGATCCGGCCATAGAGGTTCGGCGGCACAGCGGCGATGGCGTGTCGGGCGGACACGGTCATCCCGTCG
>JAZQRG010000641.1:0-3188 GCA_045629445.1 Mycetocola sp.
CCGACCGAGTCGTCGCGACCGAGGGTCGCAGATGTTTCCACTTGTTGGTGTTCCCTTGTGTTTCGGTGAAGCGGTGGGTCGTGGATCTATTTCGCGAGTTCGACGCGGCTCATCAGAACGCTGCCTGCGACAGAGTGCAGGTCGGCGATCTTCTCGCTGGTCGCATACATGTAGCGGTTTCCGAAGGTCGGAATGACCGGGAAGTCCTCAAGGATACGGGCCTGTGCTTTCTCGTAGCCTGCGTACGATTCCTCGAGCGTCTCAGCGGAGTCCGCTGCGGCGAGCAGTGCGTCCACTTCGGGGTTCGAGTATCCGCCGGTTGCGAAGTTGCCGTCGCCCGCCGCCGTGTAGACCGCGTGCAGGGTGTCCTGCTGGCTGGGGTAGAGCGCACCCCAGCGTCCGCGGGCCATTCCCTGGATGTCGCCGGCCTCAACGCGAGCGGTGAACTCGGCGAAGTCGGTCGACGGCGACGCGATGACGTCCTCGACGCCGAGGTTCTGGCGGATCTGGTTGGCATAGGCCTCGAAGAGGTCTTCCTGGCCCCAGCCACCGACGAAGGCGATTTCCATGGTTCCTTCGAAACCGCCGGCCTCCGCGAGGAGCGCCTTGGCGGCATCCGGATCGAACTCGCAGAACTCGCCACAGATGCCCTCGGGGTCTCCCGGCATGGTCGGTGAGGTCAGTGAGGTCGACGGGATCTGGGTGCCCCCGTAGATGGCCTCGTTGACGGCGTCGCGGTCGATGGCCATTGAGATGGCCTGGCGCACGCGAACGTCGTCGAATCGGGGGTCGGTGCCGGGGAAGGCGAGGAAGTCGACGCCCGGTGCGTCGAGGGCGTGGAACCGGTCGCCGAAGTCGCTCTCAGCGACCGCGACCTTGTTGGCCGGGACGGCGGCGATGTCGACCTCGCCCGCGAGAGCGTCGGTGTATGCGACCGCGGTGTCGAGGTACGGCCGGAAGGTGACGCCGTCGATGGTCGGCTCAGGGCCCTCGTACTCGTCGAATGCCTCGACGACGATGTCCTTGTTGGACTCCCAGGCCTCGGTGAGCTGGAACGGGCCGTTGCCGATCGGGAAGCGGTCGTATGCCTCGAGGTCGTCGAACGCTTCCTCGGGCATCGGGTAGAGACCGGTCTGTCCAGCGGTGAGCTGGGCCGGGAACTGGCGGTCAGGTGCCTTGAGCTCGATCGTGAATGTCTGCTCGTCGACCACGGTGAGGCCGCTGAGTTCGGTGGCGGTCGGTTCGCTGCCGTCGCCGGGGCTCAGTTCGGTGTAGCCGACGATGTTTCGAAGCTGGCCAGCGTTGACCCACGCGTTCGGCTCGTACGCGGCGTGGTTCCACGCGTCGACGTACGACTGCGCGGTGACGGGCTCGCCGTTGTGGAAGGTCCAGCCGTCACGAAGGGTGACGGTCCAGGTGACGGCGTCGTCTGACTCGACGCTCTCGGCCTGCAACGGCTCGAGCGTGCCGTCGTCCTCAATCGACATGAGGGGGCTGAAGACGGTCACCAGCACCTCGTAGGACGAGTAGTGGTTGCCGGGGGTCAGGTGATCAGGCTCGGCGATGGCGACAACGAGGGTGTCCTCAGCGCTCGCACCGGTGTCGGGGGCTGCCGATGTGCAGCCGGTCATCGCGAGGACGAGCGCGACCGCACCCACCCCGGCTTTCTTCGAAAAACTCATGTCTGCTCCTCAGGCCGAGTGGCCGGCCAGCTGTGTGCTCAGGGGAATGTCACGACGTGCGGTGCCCGGCGGCGACGAGTGTGTCAGCGGGCTGGTACAGAGTGCGGTGACCCGAGTGTATGGCGACTTTCAACCTCGGCACAATGAACTTTCAGAAACTATTGAAAGTTTTTATGAGCTTGAAACATTGGGGAAACGCAACGGTCCCACCGGCTATCCAGCGGCGTAGGTGCAGCGAGTTGCCTGGCTGGAGGGTTCGGTGGTCCAGTCGGGCGGGCCCTTCGTGTCGCCAGCTACAGGGTTCGGTGCGTCCAGCGTCCGCCGAGAAGGGTGCCAGCGACGGTCTGCGTACGCAGCTGTTCGGGCGGTGAGGTGAACGGGTCGGCCTCGACGATCGCGAGGTCCGCGACTTCGCCCACCTTGACATCCGTTCGCGCGCTCGAGGCCAGCGCCTGCGGTGCCGTCAGCGCCTGTTCGACGTGCCACGGGTCGCGGCCATCGCGGGCGCGGCCGACGGCGGCGGCGATGGTGATCCACGGGTCGAGGGGTGCCACGGGAGCGTCCGAGCCCATCACGAGCCGAACGCCGGCGTCGGCGAACGAGCGCAGCATGAATGCGTTCGCGGTGCGTTCGGGCCAGAAGCGGTCGGCGATGTCGCGGTCGTCCATCGCGTGCTCGGGCTGAACGCTCGCCTCGACGCCGAGCGCGGCGAACCGGGCGACGTCGGCGTCGGTGACGAGCTGGGCGTGCTCGATCCGGCCGTGGGTGATGCCGAGCTGGTCGAACGCATCGAGCACATGCGAGTTGGCCCAGTCGCCGATCGCGTGCACCGTGGCGTGCAGCCGGGCGTCGGCCGAGCGCGTGAGCAGTGCGGCCAGCTCGGCCGGCGGAACGACCAGGATGCCGTTCGCGTCGGGCTGCCCGGCCATGCCGGGGTACTCGTCGAAGCAAAACGCCGTGCGGGTGCCGAGCGAGCCGTCGGTGATGATCTTGTGCCTGCCGACGGTGAGCAGCTCGTTGACCCGCTGCCCGGTGTACAGGCCCTCGGCGATGGCGCGGTCGATGTGGGAGGTGTAGATCCCGAACTCGACCCGAAGCGCCTGTGACCCGGCGGCCATGCGGCGCTCCCAGGCCTCGAGGTTCCAAGCCATCTCGAGATCGACGATTCCGACGACGCCGCGGGAGGCGGCATCCGTCGCTGCGTCGTGCACCATCGGATCCAGGATCGAATCCGGAACCGCGTTGACGAGGGTCTCGATCGCGAATGCCGGGCCCTCGCGGAGCAGGCCGGTGGGGTGGCCGGCGTGCCCGTAGATCTCGAGCGCGAGGGTGTTGAGCCAGACCGAGTGCAGGTCGAAGCTGATGAGCACGATCGGCACGCCGTTGCCCGCGGCGTCGAGGTCGGCGAGGTTCGGCGCGTCGGGCCAGACGCCGTCGCGGAAGCCGTTCGCCACGAAGGTCAGCGAAGTCGGAGGCAAGCGGTCTTAGGAAGACAATGGGTCTTAC
>JAZQRG010000642.1:0-1996 GCA_045629445.1 Mycetocola sp.
TTGCTCCATGACGTCTGCGAGATTGGCGCGGGTCCGGCGAGTCTGGCGAATCGCGCTGACCCACGCTCAGATCTCTTTGACCATAGGGGCCCAGTCAAAACCGTGGCTCACCCGGTATGGGCGATCTGGCGCAAGGCCGACACCCGTGCATGGTGACAACACCCGGTCGGGACAGCAACGTCGTTGGGGTTCTCGATGGCCGATCGAGTCGCCGACTCTATCTGGCGGGCAGCGCGACCCCAGTCGCATCTGCCAGGGCGGAGAGCAACTGTTCATGAAACTTCGGGTCATTCACGGATCGCGCCGGCTGTTGCTGGGCTCCGTGGTACCAGTAGCCGCCGCTGATCTGTAGTTGAGGGTCGGTTGCCAGCCGCTCCTGGGTCTCGTATCCCAGGTCGAAATCGTCCGGCGCACCGGCACCGCCCATCTTCGTCGGCACCCACCCCGGGTCGACGGCGTTGGCGAGGACGTGAGGTGCCCAACGGCTGGCCACGACCATGGTGAGTGCCGTGACGAATAGTTTGCTGTCGGAATAGCTGGCGGTCGAACGCCGTCCGTCCCAGTCGAGTCCTTTGAGGTTCGTCCTTCCACCCCGGTGCATGCCACTGCTCAGGTAGACGTGACGGGTGGGGGTTCGCAGCAGCGCGGTGAAGAGGTACGGGGCCACCACGTTGACGGGCAGCACTGAGCGGCCGGAGATCACACCGGCATTGTGGATCACCGCGTCGATCGGTGGCCCCGCGTTGAGTTCGTCCGCGGCATCGAGCACGGCGTGCCGGTCGGACAGGTCTGCAATGACCAGGTCGGCACCCCGTGCGGTCAGCGCAGAGACTGCGGCGGCTCGCTCAGGGTTGCGTGCGTGAACGATGACCTGGTGTCCTGCGCCGAAAAGCGCTTCGGCCGTTGCATGGCCGAGTCCGTCGGTGGAACCGGTGATGAGAATGCGAGACATGGCCCCATTGTCATCCGGTAACGCCGACGGATGCCACAGACGAGGTCTTCTGGATAGGGCATTGCTCCGCGCCGCTGGCGCTCGTAGCGTCGGAGGACACAACGAACAGGAGATCAGATGTTGAACTCACGCACTCTCGGAAACCAGGGACTCGTCGTCTCGGAACTCGGACTTGGGACCATGGGGATGACCGCCTTCTATGGCAGTGGAGGCAGCCGCGACGAGAGCATCGCGGTGATCCGGCGCGCCCACGAACTTGGCGTGACACTCTTCGATACTGCGGAGCTTTACAACCAGGGCAAGGGGCTCAACGAGTCGCTTGTCGGCGAAGCGCTCGAGCCGATCCGCGACGAGGTTCAGATCGCCACGAAATTCGGTTTCACTTATGACGCCGACGGGAACTCCAACGGCCACGACAGCAGCCCAGCGAACATTCGTCGAGTCGTGGAGAACAGCCTCCGCTACCTCCGCACCGACGTGATCGATGTTTTGTACCAGCACCGCCCCGACCCGGCCGTGCCGGTCGAGGATGTCGCCGGTGCTGTTGGCGAGCTGATCGCCGAAGGCAAGGTGAAGTTCTTCGGGCTCAGCGAATCCGGCCCGGAAACGATCCGGCGTGCACACGCCACCTATCCGGTCTCGGTGCTGCAGACCGAGTATTCGCTATTCGAGCGCGGGGTGGAAGCGGATGTGCTCCCAACGCTCCGTGAGCTCGGTATCGGATTCGTCGCCTACTCTCCGCTCGGACGTGGCTTCCTGACATCGGCGGTGAAGCCGGCGGCGGAGTACGACGAGTCGGACATGCGTCGTTTCGACCCGCGCTGGCAGGGCGAGAACTTCGAGAAGAATAAGCGCGCCATCGATCAACTCAGCGAACTCGCCAGCGAGAAAAACATCACTCCGGCACAGCTGGCCCTGGCCTGGCTGCTCGCGCAAGGCGATGACATCGTCCCCATCCCCGGCACCCGCAGCATCACCCGCCTCGAGGAGAACCTCGGAGCCGCCGACGTCACGCTCAACGCCGACGACCTCGCCCGAATCCAG
>JAZQRG010000643.1:0-1671 GCA_045629445.1 Mycetocola sp.
ACGAAGAAACTGCTGGCGTCATTCCCGAGCCTCACCGGCGCTCGCGGCGGATTTGTTCGGGGCCACGCACAGGACCAGGACGGGGGAGTGGCATGAGCGTTCTCGAGGTGAAGAACCTGCTGAAGGAGTACAAGCTACGCGACGGCTGGAAGGGCCGGACGCTGACCGCGGTGAACGACGTGACGTTCTCGATCGAGTCGGGGCGCACCGTTGCGCTCGTCGGCCAGTCCGGCAGTGGCAAATCCACGCTCGCCAAGCTGCTGATGCAACTGGAGAAGCCGACCTCTGGCGTCATCGAGCTTGATGGGCAGCCGGTTGTGCGTCGTGGCGCTGGACTGCGGCAGTACCGCAGCGACGTGCAGATGGTGTTCCAGGACCCGGTTGCATCGCTAAATCCGTACCACACCATTGCTCACCACCTGGCTCGGCCGCTGATCATCCACGGTAAGGCGAAGGGTCGTGATGAGATCGACGCTGCTGTGACCCGGCTGCTCGAACGCGTGCGGCTCGAGCCGGACATGGCGTCGCGCCGTCCGCACGAGCTCTCCGGCGGCCAGCGCCAGCGCATCGCCATCGCGCGCGCCCTCGCGCCCGAACCGAAGATTCTCGTCGCAGACGAACCAGTGTCGATGCTCGACGTCTCGATCCGGCTCGGGGTGCTCAACCTCTTGGCCGACCTGCAGCGCGAAGAAAACCTCGGCGTCTTTTACATCACCCACGACCTCGCAACGGCGCGGCACTTCTCCGACGACATCCTCGTGATGTTCCAGGGTGAGATCGTCGAGCGCGGAGCGGCAGACGACGTCATTCTGAACCCCCAGCACGAATACACCAGGCTGCTCGCCGAAGCGGCCCCGAACCCAGAGAAAAGACTTTCCGCGTGAGAACCACCTCCCTCAACTCCACCGCAGGCACCAGCTGGGTGCTCCGTGCAACGGCCGGCCCGATCGACAGCAGCATCGCCGACCGCAATGTCCCCGCTACGGTGCCGGGCGAAGTGCAGCTCGATCTCCTCGCCGCCGGGCTCATCGACGACCCGTTCGACGGCGCCAACGAAAAGGTGCAGGCCTGGATCGGCTACTGCGACTGGCAATACCGCACCACCTTCGGCTGGACACCCAATGATGCCGAGCGCCACGACCTCGTCGCCGACGGACTGGACACTGCCGCAACAATCACCCTCAACGGCACCGAGGTC
The DNA here is from genome assembly GCA_045629445.1 of Mycetocola sp. Taxonomy (GTDB): domain Bacteria; phylum Actinomycetota; class Actinomycetes; order Actinomycetales; family Microbacteriaceae; genus Mycetocola_A. The sequence goes on from JAZQRG010000643.1 coordinate 1,199, forward strand.
GGTCGCACCCAGAACCAGCACCGCGGCTACCGGTTCGACATCGCTCGACTGTTGGTCGACGGTGAGAACGAACTCGTCGTCGACTTCCGCTCGCCGATCGAGTTCGCGCGCGAGCAGGAGGCGCTCCTCGGTGCCCGCCCGACGGTGATGCACCACCCGTTCAACGCGATCCGCAAGGTCGCGTCCAACTTCGGCTGGGACTGGGGCATCGACGTGTCGAGCTCCGGCATCCTCAACTCGATCGGCATCGAGTCCTGGTCGGACGTCCGCATCGCGTCCGTGCGCCCACTGACCGATGTTCACGGCAGCGACGGCATCCTGAACGCGCACGTCGAGCTTGAGTGGGCAACGTCCGCCAGCGCCGACGCGATGCTCGCCGTCACGGTACACGGCACGACCGAATCCGCGGTGATACCGAGTGGTCAGACGGATGCCACGGTGCGGGTCGACGCCGGAACGGTTGACCGCTGGTG
>JAZQRG010000644.1:0-4377 GCA_045629445.1 Mycetocola sp.
TCGATCGCCACGTCGAAGCCGGCAACGGCGACCGCGTTGCGTTCCACTGGGAGGGTGAGCAGGGCGACAGTCGCACCGTCACGTACGCCGAACTGACCGCAGAGGTCAAACGTGCGGCGAACGTCCTCGCCGGCCTCGGCATCGGCCAGGGCGACCGGGTTGCGATTTACCTGCCCATGATCCCCGAAGCTGTCATCTCGATGCTCGCCGTCGCACGCCTCGGTGCCGCGCACTCGGTGATCTTTGGCGGATTCAGCGCCGACAGCATCCGTTCACGTGTTGACGACGCGAGCGCCAAGCTCGTGATCACCGCAGACGGTGGCTGGCGCAAGGGCAAGGTCAGTGCGTTGAAGCCCGCAGTGGATGCCGCGCTCGAGGCACGAGGAGACCTCGGCCCCCAGGAGACGGTCACGAACGTACTCGTTGTGAAGCGCGGCGAGAACGAGGTCGACTGGACCGAGCGCGACCTGTGGTGGCACGAGGAAATGGCGAAGGCCGAGCCCGAACACGAGGCGCAGCCGTTCCCAGCGGAGAACCCGCTGTTCATTCTCTACACCTCGGGCACCACCGGGAAGCCGAAGGGCATCCTGCACACGTCGGGTGGCTACCTCACCCAGGCCGCGTTCACCCACAAGATTGTGTTCGACCTCAAGCCCGAGTCGGACGTGTACTGGTGCACCGCCGACGTCGGCTGGATCACCGGCCACAGCTACGTTGTCTACGGCCCGCTCGCGAACGGCACGACGCAGGTCCTCTACGAGGGCACCCCTGACACGCCGCACCCTGGCCGGTGGTGGGAGATCATCGAGAAGTACAAGGTGACGACCTTCTACACCGCGCCAACAGCCATCCGTTCGTTCATGAAGCTCGGACGGAAGATTCCGAAGAAGTTCGACCTGTCGTCGATTCGGCTGCTGGGCAGCGTCGGTGAACCGATCAACCCAGAAGCATGGATGTGGTACCGCAAGGTCATCGGCGACAAGCTGGCACCCATCGTCGACACGTGGTGGCAGACCGAGACCGGGGCGAACATGATCTCGGCACTGCCGGGGGCCACGGAGACCAAACCGGGCAGCGCGCAGGTGCCGATCCCGGGCATCTCGATCGACGTCGTCGATGACGACGGGACACACGTCGGCACGGGCAACGGCGGGCTGCTCGTCGTCACCGAGCCGTGGCCGTCGATGCTGCGCGGTATCTGGGGCGACCCGGAGCGGTTCAAGGAGACGTATTGGGAGAAGTTCGGCGACAAGAACCTCTACTTCGCTGGCGATGGCGCACGCCTCGACGAAGACGGTGACATCTGGCTGCTCGGCCGCGTCGACGACGTGATGAACATCTCGGGCCACCGCCTCTCAACGGCTGAGATCGAGTCGGCGCTCGTCGCTCACGCGTTCACGGCAGAGGCAGCTGTTGTCGGGGCTCATGACGACACGACGGGCCAGGCGGTTGTAGCGTTCGTCATCATCAAGGAGAGCATGCTCGAGGAGTCGGCTGCGGTCGAGGACATCGCCGCTGTGCTCCGTTCACACGTTGGTGAGCAGATCGGGCCCATCGCCCGGCCGCGTGACATCTTCGTTGTGAACGAACTGCCGAAGACCCGGTCGGGCAAGATCATGCGGCGCCTGCTGCGCGATGTTGCCGAGGGTCGCGAGGTTGGTGACACCACGACGCTCGCTGACACCACGGTGATGCAGATCATCACGGGGCAGGTCACCGCGAAGTAGCGTCTCGGCGCGAGGATTTCGGCCCGAGATAAGGATGGACATTCACATTTCATCCTTACCTCGGGCCGTTTTCCTTCTGCCAGCGCGGTGTCGAGCGCCTCGCGCACGCTAGTGCGAGGCCGGGGCGCCAAAAAGGTGGAGCCCTTGGGCCATCGCAGCCAGAATTGTCGACTCAACCAACTCCCAGTCGTACATGACCTGGTAGTAGTCGAACCGCAGCACGGTGTATCCGAGGGTCAGGAGCCGGGCGTCCTGGGCGAGGTCGCGCCGTCGGCGGGCGGGGTCCGAGTGCGGTCCGAATCCGTCGAACTGCAGGACGAGCCGATTTCCGATGAGACCGTCCACCGGATGCCCATCGATCCTCACCTGCTGCCGCATGTCGATGCCGCGCCGACGAAGCCGGACGAGGGGAAGAGACTCGATCCCTGAGTCGCTGAACTGACTGGCGGCTTTCACCAACCGACCAAACGCCTTCGACCGGAGCTGCCATCGACTCAATTGCGAGTACGACACCAGGCCGGACCTTACGGCCGAATCGACAACAACGATGGCATTCTCGAACGGCTGGCAATCGGCGATCTCAGAGAGCAGGTTCTCCACGGGGTCGATCAACTCGAACCGGCTCGCTGGCACGAACGGCCTGGACCAGTGCAGGCGAACGCCCGGTACAGCTCGCACCGCCGCGTTGCGCGCAACGGCCACGTGAATGGCCGCGTCATTCATCGTCCACAGGCCGCGCGCCTTCGCCGCCGACACACACGTCAGCCGACCGCCAACAGAGGCGGCCGAGTAGAGCTCCCACGAGCACCGCGACGTGTACAACCATGAACGCCGCACCACTCGCACCCGATCAGCGCGAACCTCGGTGGCTACCGCCCATTCGCTGAACCCCGCAGCGAGGGCATCGGCCCGATGAGCGATGCCCTTTCGGGTATTCAGCCACGCTTCGAGTTCCATCCGCCTATCGTGCAGAAACGACTTGCTCATCCCGAGAAGCGAGTCGATGTGTGCACAGCGGCGCCGCGCTCAGACCCTGTGAGGGGTGCGGACGGTCAGTCCGTATGAGCGGCGATGGCCGCAATGCGTTGGCGGGCGACACGGAAGGCGTCAGGCGGCAGTGTCACCTCGCCGTCGACCTCGCGGGCGAACCGCTGCACCTCATCCCCCAGGGCGATGGACAGAGCAACGGTGAGGCGGGCCTCGGTGTGGCGGTCTGCCTGTGGCAGCCGCGCGTGGTCGGGATGGCCCTCCAGCCAGGCAGCAACCACGGACACCAGACCCTCACGACTCTCGTGACTCGACCACGAAACATCGGTCGTCAGCCCGGGTTCACGGACGAAGAGCGCAAACCGTCGCTGCGTGACAACGTCGTCGGCCGCTCCACGGACCGACTCCATCACGATGAGAGAGGACGCGACCACCAGGTCATTCGAGTGGCTCTCGAGAATGCGTGCCGTCAGGATCGGGTCGTAGTCCAGGGCGGACCCGAAGATGGCTTCCTCGAGCGAGGTGAAGTAGTTGAAAAATGTGCTGCGCGAGACCATCGCCGACGCGCACACCCGATCGACGGTGACAGCGCGCACGCCTTCGTTATAAGCGAGATCAACTGCCGCCGCTTCCATGGCGCGTCGCGTCGCGCGCATTTTGAGTTCTCGCAGACCCTCTGACATAACTTCTCCCCCGCGTCTTCCCTCACCTCCACACTACAGAGCAAAACTTTGGCTTGTGTCCAAGTTTGGACTTGGTCCATAATGAGTTTCGTTCACTATGTCTGAAAGGCATCCCCTATGCATCGTCCGCCTTCCGTTCGCGGCTCCCGACTCCCCACCGAACACCGACCGCTCCGCAGCTCTTTCACGTCCCGAGCCCGAGTTGTCGGCGGGATGGTCACCGTGGCCGGTCTCACCCTCATCTCCCTGCCCCTGGCAGCAGTCGCAACGGAACCGACGACGCATCCCGTTGCGATTACGGTGAACATCATCGATGGAACGGATGCTGCTGCGCTCGCGGGCGTGCAGGTTAGCGTTCGGGACCCATACGAGGGCCCCGTCCTCGCATCGGGTGTCACCAGCTCGGCGGGCACGGTCACCCTCGATGTCGAGGAAGGCGCAAGCGCGTACGTGGTCGACGCCGTTTGGCCGGGAGCACCCGGAGACCTCGATGCACCGGAATCACGCACGGAGTTCGTCCTGGACAGCGCCAGCCCCGTCGACGTCACCTTCTGGGGAACGTACGGCACCGTTTCGGGTTCCGTCAGCGCGACCGCCGACGGAGAGGCGCTGACCGATCTCAGCGGTGCCACCCTTGTCGTCGCGAGCGGCAGCGCGACGGTACAGCGGATCGCGCTCGGCGCCGACGGATCGTTTATCACCGGCGCACTGCCGACAAACGCAGCGGCGGACTACAGCGTGTCCTTCGTGCCACCCGCCGGCTATGACCTCGCAGCAGTGCAACCCGAGCCGAACCCCTCGTTCGCATTGCCCCTCGGCGCAACGACCCCGGCGATCGTTACGGTTGACCGCCAGTTTGAGCTCGTCTCCCGCGGCGCACCGGCTCCGGTTCCCACCGATGCCCCCGTACCGACCCCGACACCCGAGCCCACCGGCGCACCGGAACCCACACCGACGCCTGAGCCCACCGGCACGCCCGG
>JAZQRG010000645.1:0-1822 GCA_045629445.1 Mycetocola sp.
CATCCAGCGGGCGCCTGGTTCGATCCGAACCCGCCTCGTTGCCCGGTCGAGCACGTCGATCCGGTTCATGCGTGAGACGTTGATCACGATGCCGCCGTCGTTGGTGGATCGGCCACTGATGCCGTGTCCGCCCGAGCGGACGGCGAGGGGGAGATCGGGGTGCGCCCGGGCAAACTCCAGAGCCGCTGCGACTTCGGCCGGTGTGCCCACCCGCAGAACCAGGCCGGGCGACCCGCCACGCAGGTAGGTCGACTTCACCCTGGCGTAGTCGAAGTCACCCGGTTCGATGGCCGCGTCCGCCAGCAGTGCAGGGACAGCGTCGTAACGGATGCCGTCACGCCGCTTCGCGATCTCCGACGAGCGCCGCACTCGGGCGGTCGTCGCTGCGACGGGGAGCTGTGCGGTCACCGCGGCACGGAGTGCCGGGACCACCTCCTCGGCGAACTGCTGCAGAGTGGCGTCCTCGTCACTCGCCAGGAGGATCGTGCTGGCACCGTGCTCGACGATGAGCGGAGTGAGATCAGCGACCCAGTCGGCGCTCGAGCCGGAGAGGAAGCCGCTGCGCTCGGTGCCGAATTGGCCGCGGATTACAACGAGTCGCCGGATCTCGCGTGGGTCTCGACCCGCGGCGACGGCCGTTGCGTCGAGAAGGCTGTTGCCTGCCGTGAAGCGCCCGTCGTCATCTGCGGCGGTGAGCCAGCCATCAGCCGTCTCGCCGGCAAGCCGGAGCAGGTCGGGGGTCTCTCCGCTCAGCAGAATCGGCACGTCGTGCGCGGGGGCCGGGCCGCGCTGCACGCCCTCGACCCGGTAGACGTCGCCCGAGTATCGGACCGTGCCGCTGTCGCCAACGGCCCACATTCGGCGGACGATGTCGACAGTTTCTGCAACAGCGTGAACCGGTTCGGTGGCGGAGTCGTCATCGGGATCACTGTCAACGGTGGTGGGCGATGAGTCGACACCGAGTGCGAGACTGAGCCGGCCCTGTGAGAGCAGATCGAGGCTCGCGGCGGCCTTCGCTGTCACGGCCGGGAACTGTCCGGGCTCGGGCAGATGGTGGGCGAGGAGTCCGATCCGGTCCGTGGTTCCAGCGATCCAGCTCAGGAGCGTCCATGGGTCGAGCCCGGCGGGTGATTCGTTCGCGATCGAGGAGGCAGGCGCGAGCGCAACAAGGTCGAAGCCCAGGTTCTCGGCGAACCGGGCACGGTCGACGACGACATCGGGGTGCTCGCTCGACGGGGTGAGAAAAGCGCCGAACGTGAGCGGGTGTCCGTAGTTCATGCTCCTACTCTGGCCCCTGCTCGACATTCGCACCAACTGCGCGTAAGGTACTTACTTCAAGTTAGTGGAGGCATCCGTGCGCAATGTCCAGTTCCAGCACATCAATGACCACGAGTGCCGGCAGTTCCAGGCAGCCGTCGAGCTCGCGGGCCGCAAGTGGATTGCCGCCATCCTGCTCGCGGGCGCGAGGGGAGCCCGGCGATTCTCTGAGTACCGTGAGAGCGTCGATGGCATCTCTGACCGACTCCTCTCGGCGCGTCTGCAGGAACTCGAGGCTGAGGGTCTGATCGAGCGTGTGGTGACACCGACGACACCGGTCATGATCAGCTACACGCCGACCGAGGATGGGATCCGGTTGATCGCTCTCATGCACCCGCTCGTGCTCTGGAGCAAGGATCGCGCGGAACGTGGGCACGCCCAGGCCGCAGAGATTGCCTGAGGCCCCGCTCAGCGCTTAGCGATCTTCCCGATGCCCCAGACGAGGGCCCCTGCCGCAGCGATCCACGGACCGGCGACGAGGATCGGGTCGATCCACTGGTGGTTG
>JAZQRG010000646.1:0-20442 GCA_045629445.1 Mycetocola sp.
CTTGACATTGGCCCAGTCAGGGGCAACGAAGAAGGGAGCGAAGTGGCCGTCCTTCGTTGCTACTGCCATCGGGCCGCCGTACTCTTCCCCCCGCAACTCGCGTCGTCGCCCATGCTGAACCTGGGCGGCAATTTTGAACTCGGTATATGCCCCCGACTCGAAGTCCGAGGTCGTGAAGAACGCGCCTTCGCCAGTTCCCTGACGACGGAAAAGGGCGACCATCGCAGCGTCGAGCGCCAGCAGGCCCGTTGTCGCTTGCAAGGGATGACCCCCAACCTTGACGGGCTCACGCTCGAGGACGCCAATGATGTTCATAAAGCCGCTGGCCGCCTGGACCTGCAACTCGCCGCCGCGCCGGTCAGCGCCGGGACCCGAGTCTCCCCAGTGGGTAATCTGGCCGATGATCGCGTCGCTGGATGCCGTCGCGCGGATGCGCTCAATCGAATAGCCGCGCTCGGCCCATTCTTCGCTACGCCCCGCGATGAGCACGACGTCTGCACTGCTCACCAGTGCATCGAGTTCGGCGAGGCCGGCCTCCGTAGCCAGGTCTGGGGAGCGAAGGGTCTTGTCCGCGTTAAGCCACACGGCCGTGGCCGAGGTCTCCGCATCCCCGCTCCCGATTCGCGGCACGAGGTCGTCCAGCTCTGAACGCACCCCGGCCGGCAGCACACGAGTCACCTGCGCGCCGAGACGTTCGAGGAATCGGCCAGCCGTTGCGGTGGAGACGGCCTCGCCAAGTTCCAGGACTCTGGTGGATGCGGGCAACAATGCAGTGCCGCGCTTGCTCCCCGTCGTTGTTGGATTCATCACTTGCCCCCTGACCTCAGGCGCCCTGGCCGGGGGTGCGCTCCCCTTTGACGAAGCCCTTGAGCATGTCCTCAACGGTGACCGTGCTCTTGACCCGGACCGTCTCGCCGATCCAGCGGTTGTAGTCCATGGCCTGATCCCAGGTCATGTTCTCCATCTCGTGGATGGCACGCTTGCCGTAGTCGAGAGCGGCGGGGTTGTACGTCGCAAGAAGCTCGGCCCATTCGATGGCCGCTGACATGAGTTGATCGTCGGGAACCACCTCGTTGACGAACCCCATCCGGTAAGCCTCCGCCCCGGTGATGCGCCGAGCCAAGAAGAGGATCTGTGCCGCGTGCTTCGGCAGAAGACGCTTGATGGCCGATGGAGCGGCGTGGGATGCCAGCCCGCCAAAGCCCATCTCGGGCGCACCGATCTGCGCAGATTCGGCGGCGAGTGCGAGGTCACAGGAGTGAATGAGAGTGGACCCGCCGCCCAGCGCGTACCCATTGACCGCTGCGATGAATACAGCCGGGTGGTTGCGGATTTCTTCCTGAACGAGGGTCCAGGTCAACTTGTCTTTTGAGTGGGTTCCAGTTGCCTCGGTCTTGCCTTCGGAGGCCACTTTGAGGTCCATGCCGGCACAGAAGGAGTTGCCCGTGCCTGTGAGGATGACCGCTTTCATATCCTCGACATCGGCGAGCGCCTCACGGAACCTCCGGATGGAGTCGGGGCTCATCGAGTTCTTCTTCTCGGGCCGGTTGATCGTGAGGATGGCATATCCATCACGCCGGTCGACGAGAGTCAACTGCTCGTACGGGGTCTCGGGCTTCGCCGGGTTGGTGTCGGTCATGGGAGGGTATCTCCTCTGTGCTGATGGGGCGCCGTTGCGCCATTCGCGGGTGAGCAAGTTGCTGCTTGCGGTTGCAAGGTTACTCGAAAACTCTGAGTAGTCAACTGTTTGGGTACATTGAGTCGTAAAATATTCAACTGAATGGTTACTTGCGCACCGGATCGGCTCTTTGATGAACCACCTCGTCGGCCGGCGGAGGGATTGTTGACCCATTGGTTCTCCGCACCCCGCGAGACTCCGAGGTCGCATGGGGCGGGATGAAACAGCACGGTGCCCCGCGTTGAAACGTGCAGCGCGGACACGAATCCAGGCCGCATTGCCACATCGGGCCAGGCCAGAAGAATGAACCCCGCGGTGATCGCGAAGGCGATTTCGACACTTGTGAAGACGTTCCCGACCGACACAGGCATCCCGAGGCTTACCGATCGACCCTGAGTAGTCGAATGAGCAACGTTTGCCACCATGCCGCCGGGCGGAGTGAAGATCGATGGGTCTTGAAGGAATCCTGCAAGCGCTTTGAGCCCGATGAGCGATATCTGGGTTCGATCACTGCGCGGACGATGAAAAGGTGTGTCAGCATGAGGACCCCTCGGCGCTCGCATGAGCAATCCGAGGGCGAGATGGCGAACCATGACCGCGATGAGGTACCGCCCGCATGGAGACCCCCTCTGCCGCCGACACCCTCAACAGAGACGCCCAGGAACACAGTCACCTAAGCCTGGGATCGCGAGCCTTCTGCCAAGGATGTGGGCGGGCGCGCCCCGCCTGTTCGGGGGCGTGGATCCTGTCAGGCAGCTCAAGACGGACCCGGCGCGCGTCGTTGAACGAGTTCGCGAGGGGATGAGCGGTCTCGATAGCAGCACGCCTTCCGCACAATCCCAGGCCCGTCCTGTGGCGCACAGCTCGGCCCGCATCGGTCACGGCGTGAGCAGGAGAACGGGGCGCGTTCCCGGACGCCCCCGGAAACTCGCCCGTCCTTCGAATCGAGAGTGCCGAGTTGTAGGTCAACAGATATGGACGGGATGGCGATCTCGTTGCGGAGTTTCCGGCGGCGCCCAAGTTGTGAAAAGGCTAGGCGCGGCAGAAATGAACGGCTTCGCGCGGTTTAGTGAGCGGGATCGGTGATGAGGGGGTGGGTGCCGGGGATGCTGTCGATCGTCACCGCGGGCACGATCTCGTGGGCGAGGTCGGTGATCGCCATCACGCGCGCCCAGGCCCTGTCGCGCTCGGCGACTACACCACGAGCGGGAGATCGTAGGCAGCTCACTAACGATCACCCTGTTGCGGTAGGTAGCCCAAAGAGTTCCGATCCACCTATGGCTCAGCTGGATCGGCACGCGGGGGTGGAGGGGTATGCCCAAAGAATAGACACGACCAGGTACTTCTTTTCGCGAATGCCTCATGTGCGATAGGAGTTTGAGGGTCGCGCACCGTGAGAGCCCTCGCGGTGCTGCTACCCACCAGTTTGGGAAGGCATCCAACCTGTCTCATCCGCCGTGAGATGCCACCAGGATGTCTTCTCGCGGCAGGCCCCGCACCGTGTCCGTGTCACTAAGTAGGCGCAGCGAGATCGACGCCGTTGGCTCTGAAGCCTCGGGAGACGCAATGGCGGCGAGCTTCACGCAGTTCCACCGAGGCCAGAAGAGCGCGCGGTCGAGATGCCGCCTCGACCGCGCGCTCTTCGCCGTCACAGATGTAGCGCGAGACTCACTGTCTTGAGTTGCGTGTAGTCGTAGATGGCCTGCGCGCCCTTCTCGCGACCGTAGCCGGACAACTTGTATCCGCCGAACGGCGTTTCGTTGCTCATCTGCCCACCGTTGACGGATACCTGTCCTGTCTCGATGCGTTCAGCGACAGCTAGACCCCGAGCCACATCACCAGACCAGACGGCTCCGGCCAGTCCGAAGTCACTGTCGTTGGCGATGTCGATCGCTTCCTCTGCAGTGTCGAACGGCAGGCTGACGACCACGGGTCCAAAGATCTCCTCCCGAACGATACGCATCTCGGGGGTAGCGTCCGCGTAAAGGGTGGGCGCGACATAAAAGCCTTCTGATGCTGGCCCCTCATGGTAGACGTGCCCGCCAGTCACTGTGCGGGCTCCCTCGTCCGTGGCGCACTGCAGGTACTCCTGAACCCTGGCGAACTGGGGTTCGGTGATAATCGGTCCGAAGTCCACCCCCGGTTGCTTCGATGCGAGGATCGTCGCCGCTTTCTGAAGAAGCACCTCCTGGGCAGACCGCTGCACGATGAGGCGAGTGGTCGCCGAGCACACCTGCCCGGAGTTCGCAAGCACAGTCATCGCGACAGCTGCGGCAGCCTTGTCTAGATCGGCGTCGGCGAACACGACCAAGGGAGACTTGCCACCCAACTCAAGGGTGAGCGGCAGCACCCGCTCGGCAGCTAGCCGGCTGATCTCCTGACCAGTCTCCACGGACCCGGTGAAGCTCAGCTTGCCGACGCGGCGATCACGGATCAACGCGGGCCCCAGCAAAGCTCCGCTCCCCGTCACAACATTGAGCAGCCCATCCGGCAGCCCCGCCTCGCTCGCGAGCCGTGCAAGGAGCAAGGTCGACAAGGATGTGAAGGCTGCCGGCTTCACCACAACTGCATTCCCGGCGGCAAGCGCCGGCGCGGTCGAGCGCGCACCTTGATTGACCGCGCCGTTCCAAGGCGTGATAACACCCACGACCCCATATGGCTCATGGCGCGTGTATGTGTGGTTTGAGCTGCCCTGTTCGATGGTCTCCCCGTGAAGCGTGCGAACCACGCCCGCATAGAATTCGAAGTAGTCGATCGTCAGAAGAATCTCAAAGCGGCTGGGGGTCGCGAGTTTTCCCGCTTCCCACTGCTCGATTTCAACAAAGTCGTCGATGTGATCGCGGAGTTTGGTGGCGACGGCGTTCAGAATCTTCGCCCGCTCCGCGAGTCGAGTCTCCCGCCAGCTCTTCGAGGCCGCGTGCGCAGATGCCACGGCGTCGTCCAGATCGCTGACCGCACCTTTCGCAATCTGCGCTACGAGACTCCGGTCACGCGGGCTACGCACGTCAATGAAATCGCTGTTATCGCTCCGATGCTCCACCCCACCAATCCAATGCCCATGGACTCCCAGTTTCGGTGCAGCACTGACTTCCGCTGAGAGCACATTTTCTGTTTGAAGGTCACTCATGTCGTTTACTCCTCGGTTTTTAGTAGGTCCGGATGGAACGGACACGTCGCCGCGTTCCATGAGATAAAAAGCAGTGTTGACCTCTGACAGTGGCACCCGCTCACTGCCCATGAGGTCGAGGTGGAACTGGCCGGCCTCCGCCGGCGCGATCGGGCGAAGAGTGTCCCGTCGGAGTTGTGCGTTGCCGTGTGACGTACCAAGGATGCGCTTGGCGTTGGCATAGAGGTCGCGGGCCGGCAGTGCCGGTTCGCGATCAGCTTGGACAGCACCTACGAACGCCATGGGTCCGCCGGGGTACACGACGTGGTAGAAGTAACGCATCGGGCCTACCCGGCCCGTCGCGTCCAGAGGAGCGGCGCGGTGACGTCGTTCTCTCTCCGCTCCTTCGCGGCGCGCGATTATGTCTGTCAGAGAGCCGCACTGACCCTGAAAAGGGGAAAGATCGGAGTGGCAGACGCCGCTCGCTCCCATCTCTATACGCACCTCATCCAGGTACGGGCGGACCAGATCCACCCCTGCGATGACGAGTGCTTCTTCCGCACGCTCGGTGCTCGCAGCCTTCATCATTGGTGTCTCCTTCGACGAATGGGAGCGCCCATTCAGCGCCGACGTCGCCGCGACTGAGCGCCGCTCGGGGGCCTTCGGTGCGAGTGGGATTAATGTAACCACGCAGTTGAATACTCTGTCAAGAGAATAGGTTCTTCCCGAATCAGCTCGAGCTACACACGATGTCCGACGAGGGTATTTCTGATAAATGCTGGGTCCAGGCACTGACGGCGTTGAGATCGACGGCGCCTCGGTGGATGCCGGCGTTCTTGTCCTGGGGTAAGCGAGTGGAGAGCGGAAGCGCGTTGCCTTCCCGTGTTGACGAATCTTCGTCGAGAGCCCGCAGGGTAGATTCGATCTCACGTGTCATTTGCGGCCATCCGAAGTCCGTCGTCGAGTTGGACCTATCAAATTCCCCGCTCGAGGACTCAGATGTCCCGCGCGTCCGATGCTCACGGTCGGAGCGAGAACGTGCGCGGCCGTGGGTCGGCTACGACTATGTCGACGCCGCGATCGATGACCACTCCCGCCCCACTTACGCAGAGACCCGCGGCAATGAGCGCCCCCCTGCCAGTGTGAGCTGCCTATGACAAGCGATCACCTTCTGCGGCTCCGCCCGCGTCGAATGAGTCTCCTCCCGAGAATTCACCTTGACTACGGAATGGGCAACAGCCTTGCCCTCCTGGCTCGACCATGACAATCGAGACAGGCACCATCTCGGCAGCAGAGGCAACACCAATGTTGGTCGAAGTCTGGACACTTGCGAACGCAGTTTCGGACTCACTGCCGGAATACGGAACAACGATCCGCCACGGGCATGGCCCTACTACCCGACGCCTCCAAGGCCAGGCCACTGCCGCCGACCGTCTTTCTTGAAGGCGGTCGGCGGCAGCTTGGCGTTACGGGTCAACCCAGCGTGCACGCCGGGGTACTAGAACGTGATCACCGATCGAATCACGTCACCTCGATGAAGATTGTCGAACGCCACGTGCACGTCATCAATCGACACACGTTCGCTCACCATCAAGCTCAGATCCATCGCACCGGATTCGGCCAAGCCGACCAGCCGCGGGATGTCCCGGCGGAGTTGCGCGTTACCGTAGGAGACTCCGATTATTCGCTTTCCGCTGGCGTGGATATCGTTCGCCGGCAAAGTCAACTCCTGGGTCGGGCTCAGCGCTCCGACGAAGACAACGGTGCCGCCACGGCACACGCTGTCGTACGCGAACCGCATGGCATCGACCCGGCCGGCAACTTCGAGCGCCACCTCAACTCCACGACCTCCGGTCAACTCCCGAATCTGCTCCTGGGCATCCTCTGCAGTCGGATCCACGGCATGAGTCGCCCCGAATTTGTTAAGGGCGGCCTCTCGCTTCTCCGGCTGAGGGTCCACGGCAATGATCGTGGAGGCTCCGGCAACTCGTGCACCGAGGAGTGCCGACATTCCTACGCCGCCGCATCCGACGACGGCGACGCTCTGACCAGGCTTGATCTCCGCTGCATAGAGAGCTGCACCAGCACCCGTGGTCACACCGCATCCAACGAGAGCTAGCTGCTCGTCAGGGAGCCCCGTGTGAACAGGCAACGCCAACATTTCATGAATGGTCATGACCTCTGCCATGGTGCCAAGACCGCTGGCGCTGAGGGGTCGGCCGTCGTATTCGCCCTTTGGGCCGGCGCTGAGATATTGAGCGGTGTTCTCGCAAAGGTGGGTACGTTGACGTACGCACTGCCAACACAATCCACATGCCGCGCCCCACAGTGCGATGACACGGTCACCCGGCTTGACGAGCGTCACCTCTGACCCGACTTCGATTACTCGCCCAGCTCCTTCATGGCCCAGTACGACATCAGTCACATTGCCGTAGTTGCCGCTGATCATGTTGAGGTCGGAGTGACATACACCACTCGCGCCCGTCTCGATCCGAACCTGGTGGGGACCCAGCGACTCGAGGCGAACCTCGCCCAACGTGATGGGTTGTCCCACCTTCTCGAGGATCGTTGCTTTCAAGACTGTCTCCTTTGACTTCGACTTTGCCGCTACGGCACGGGTCGTTCCACGACCTTCCACAAAGGTAACCACGCGGTTACACTTCGTGTCAACCTCTCAGTTGAGCTTGCAGTCGCGACGAGCGCAATCGCACCCCTCGGCCTCCAACCGGCAGATGTCGCAATCAGCAAGTCTGACCCGAGGAGCGGAACGAGAAGCCGACGCGGGGCGAGACATCACGCAGCACACGGGTGTTGACTTGACACCAACTGGTTGGTTACAGTCACACGTGTCGAACAGTCCTCCTCCGCTTTTTGGAACGGACAGCTACTCAAAATCCAGCACTGGAGTATGCACGCCGCACTGGTGCAGCTGAAGGAGGTCGCGTGCCCCAACGAAGTCCTGCCGCTGCTGCGTCCACCGCGAATTCAGAAGTAACGCGGCGGACGCTGGTCCGTGACGCCAGTCGTGCCATCGTGGAGGCGGGCGCTCTGACGGCCACCATCGTCATCGACAGCAATGCAGATCATGCCTTGGCCCGCAGGAGCTGCGCCGAACTGAGATCCGCGAGACCAAGTGGCGCGGAGCACGGATTCCGGGTGGGCGCGGGAGGGACCCCGTTCTTCACTCCCTCCCGCCCCACGCAACCAACGTATTAGCCGCACCCACCGCGCTCAGCGCATCAATCGAACAAAGGAGTTCAATCAGCATGCTTCCCTCACAATTCGAACCTGCACGCCATCGACGAAACAAGGTAACGTCGACCATCGGGGCCGCTTTCCTGTCGATGACAGCTGCACTCCAAATCGGCATGGGATTTCTGGTCATCCCCGGAACCGAACGTTTCGGGGTGTCTACGGCACAGTTCCTGATCTGGCTGTCGATCTTCACACTTTCGACGGCCGTCATGCTCATCCCCTCCGGCCGACTGATGGTGCGTTTCGGCGTACGCTCGGTTGTCACGATCTCCGCGCTGCTGGTGACCGTGACGTTTGTCGCGATGTCCGTGGCACCCTCGATGGAGGTGTTCTACATCCTCTCCGCAGTGCTCGGGGCGGGCTGGTCCGGCTGCACGAATCTTGCGGCAACCTCCCTGGTCACGACCTGGTATAGCGAGCGACGTGGCATCGCCATGGGAGCTGTCGTAGCCTGCATCGGCTTAAGCGGAGTTGTGATGGGATTCGCCTTTCCGCGGGTGATCGCCGCATCCGGCTTCACAGGGTTCCTGCTCACTCTGGCTGGGATCACGTTGGCCTTGGCGGTCGGGTCGGGGATCTTCCTTGTACGAAACGCGCCGGCCCCGGCTACAGAGGAGCTTCCTCTCGCGAAGACGACGCAACGTCGCGGGGTACTCGCAGGCTTCGGTTTGATCGTCGCGCTCCTGACCACGGCGGCCGTAATCTTCTCGCTTGAGCAGCCCTTCTCTCAGATCCAGCCTGCGGCCTACGCCAGTTTCGGTGTCGACCCGGTGACCGCCGGCGTATATCTCTCCTACTACTCGCTGTGTTCCGCCTTGGCCAAGCCTGTGATCGGGTTCCTCTTCGACAAGATGCGATTAGGTGTGCTTGTCTTGGTTCTCAGCGCCTCGTTCCTGTGCGGGCTTCCCGTACTTGCAATTCTCGGACATAACGTGGACTGGATCTTCTGGCTGCTGCTGCCGATCATGGCGCTATCACTATCGATCCCGACGCTGATCCTCCCGCTAATGACCGGCGAAGCAGTGGGACAGGCGCGGTACCCGATCGCATTCAGCTTCGTGTCGGCTGGTAGCCTCGCGGGACTCGCTGTCGGCGCCCCGCTCTGGGGTCTCATATTCGACCTGACGGGATCCTACGATCTTGCGATGATGGCGGCCGGCATCGTCGGGCCGACTGCGCTCGCAATTGCGTATGCAGCGCTCACCATCAGTCGTCGACGTCAAGCCCGTGCGGCGGTTGCTCCGATCACCGCAGGGTCGGTGCCCGAAACAGTGGAGGCTCACTAACTTGAACGAGTCTCAGCAATCCCCCGACGAGCGACGTGCGTACTGAACGAGATCGTCGCTGACACACGAGGGGCCTCCGCAGTCGATTTGACGTTGTCTTCAGATCGGCCTCGCGGAGGCCTCTTCGGTGTCGCCTCCTATGCGTTAGCCCCGTTACCTTCTTCCCAGCCCTGACGGAGGGAACCTGACCGTCTGCCGGGCCTGGCATGATGCTGCCCCCTGTCGAAGTCACGATCTAGGGCGTGTCACTGGGCCTGGTTGGCGGCGGGTGCTCGCTGAGATTAGCCGGATCCCGGCGTGTTCCGCGGCCGTTCGGAACATGGATGCCCCAACGCACTGTCGCGGACGCCATCGTGAGCAAACGGAGGACAGCGGGGTCACCACCATCGACAGATACGACGTGTTCGTTAGACTCGACGTCGAAAAGGTGAGCACCACGCGGTCGTTCTCAACCGGCCTGGTAGGCGCCCGTCCGTTAGGGTGCTTCCGAAAGACTGGACCCGCTTCCGAACAATCCTCGATGAGCTGGCCACGCACGGCACGATCGCCCGTGGTCAATCAGCCGGCCACGATCGGCCCGCTGCCTGTTGCGGTACCTCAGGCGCAAGGCGATCTCGTGAGTTATCTGCCCGGCCTCGCGATGCGACGCATCGCGGATTTGCACCCGGGCAAGGCGAAGACCAACGCCCAAGATGCAGCGATAATCGCCGAGACGGTGCGAAAGATGCCTCACACACTTCGTTCGACCCAGATCGCTGACGAGGAGGTCACGAAGCTCAGCATGCTCTGCGGGTTCCATGACGACCTCGCAATGCAGACCACGCAAGCGAGCACCCGGATCCGGGGCTTCCTCGCCCAGATCCACCCCGGCATCGAACGCGTCCTCGGTTGGGCCGCCCCGCGATGCGCGACCTCCTGCAACGCTACCCATCACCCGCCGCCGTGCGAGCTGCTGGCGAGAAGAGGCTCGGAGACCGAGCTTCTCAAGAACGCGCCCCGAAAAGAGCGCGCCTGGGGTGGCGAGATGCTCGCCGCACTCGGGCGGCAAACAGTCGTGGTCACCGGCGCCGACGCGGACGCACTCGTCCTGCCATGGCTGACCAAACAACTCGCCGCTCTGCGCCGCAAACGCGATGAGATCGCTGCCGAAGTCGAGAAGGTTGTCGATGAGCACCCCTTTACAATCGGTCCTAACGAGCATGCCTCAAGTCGGCGTCAGCACCGCACCCCGACTCCTCAGCAAAGCCACCGCCAAGGCCTTCCCCACAGCTGCACGCCTCTCCGCCTACGTCGGCCTCCATCCTGTGGTCACGACTCATCGCCGTGACTTCTCGTGCAACACGACGACGAGATCGCCGGGCGACGTCGGTCCGCCCGACCGACTATCAGATCGGTAGTGCGGACCGACGTGAGACCGAACGTTAGGCCGGGTCTGACGTGACGGCCTCGCGGGATGCACGGTTGCGAATCCGCGATCCTACGAGAGGGACTGATGCGGCAAGTCCGAGTCCGAGCAATCCTGCAATGCCCGCAAAGTACATCGCCATATCGAACGACCCCGTCGCGTCATAGACGGCGCCCCAGGTGGGGGCAGCCACAGCCAGGCCGATCCACAAGCCCGCCGCGACCGCCCCGTAGGCCACGGGGAAGCGTTCAACTCCTACAGCTTTCGTAGTGACAATCGGCAAGAGGATCGCGGAGACGCTAACGGACATCGCAGCGATAGGGAGGAAGAGCCAGAACGCCCAAGCACCTGAATTGTGAAACAAGGCGATGGCGGGCGTTCCAGCGATGAACAACATCGTCATGACGGCGTAGGCCGCTTTCAGGCCAATCCTGTCCGTCATGTACCCGATGATGGGCGTTGCAAGCATCGAGCACAGTGCGTAGTAAGAGACGAAAGTTCCAACCTGTGCTGCATCGAAGCCAGCTGAGGAGAAGACGGCGGGAAGTACCTGAGAGAAGGTCGCCTCAACGGTGAAGCAGAATGCTGCGAGAGCCGCGAGTGCGGTCGCTGCGAGCGCGAAACGGTCGAACCTCTTGCGATTCCCCCGCTGAGTCATCTTGTCGTCCGCAATTCCGGTCGCCCTTGGAGGATTGCTGATGAGGAAGGCGGACGGGATAAGCCCGAGCACAGCGACATGGACGGCAAGCGCGAGAACCGCCCCGGTAAACCCCCATGTTGCAACAATGGGTGGGTATACAAACCCATACAAGATGCCGACCAGTCCGGTAGAGGCGGCAGCAACGCCCAGTAGGGTGCCACGCCGATTCTCGTGCCATCCCGTGATCAGCGTGTTTGCGGCGAGAGTAGTGAAACCACTCCAGGCAACCCCCAATCCGGCCGCCAGCACGTAGAAGAGCCCGATCGACGGCGCCACCGCCATGCCGACGAGCAGGATCACCGCCACGGCGGAGGTGATCAGCGCAACCTTCTTCACTCCGAAGACGGTTATCAGCTTGCCCATCGGGACGAAAGCCACGGCCGTTGAAATGGTCCAGATGGAGTACCAGAGTAGAAACTGGGTGATCGGCACTCCGAACTTCTCTGCCCCTGGTGCGATCCAGAATCCCATCCCGTATCCGGCCGACATCACGGCAAATAGCATGATGGCGCCCACAGTGCTCCTGACTCTTGCACGGCGCAGTGGTGTGCGCTCGGGGGGCGAGGTCGAGCTCTTCTCTTCCGTGAAGATCGTCATTGATACTCCTTCGTTGGCAGGCGATCGCCTGATATGGGTGAGACGAACGGGCTTGTCTCACTGATCCTGATGGGCATTTGCTTCAGGTGTATGGCGCGGGGAAGGGCGCCCTGTGCTGTGCGTCGGCGCACAACCTTTCAGTTTTTCGGAGCGCGAGGCGCAAGATCAATCAAATATGTGAGGGCATCGCCTGAGTGCTCAGTCACGATCTGAGGCAAGCGTGTGGTCGAGTGCGCACTGGTCCCGTGACAGTGGTTCTTCTACGCTCTGGCCGGGGGGCGCCCCTGCAAGCTTCGCGGTGACCTGGGCGTGGTTGTGGGCCAGTGACGGTTCGCGGGGACGACTGCCGAGCCTCCGATTACGGCTCGCAGAGATCCCCGCGACCCCGTCAAGATGCGGTGGTCGCGCGGGTGTATCTCTTGCGCGCGTTCAGCGAATTGATTTCCGTGATCACGCGGGCTGCCACGCGCCGCCGACCACGCGGCCCGCGCGGAGGCCCGGGAAGTGGCATCCCAGGCCGATGCCGCCAGCCTCATCGAGGCTCCGCAGCAGATGCTCACGTGTGGTGCGGGCAAGCTGAGGGTCGATGTCGCTCATAACCCCCCAGTCCGCGTGGGTCAGCTGGGCCGGGCAGTACATGGCGTCGCCGAGGAGCAGGGCGCGCTCGTCACCGTCGTGGACCGCGTACACCGAATGGCCAGGAGTGTGACCGGGCGCCGCAATGCGCGTCACACCCGGCGCGATCTGCCGGTCGTCATCGAGCAGGGTCACGCGCCCGTTGTCGGCCAAGTGCAACAGTCCGGCGAGGATGTGCGGCTCAAGCGACATGGCGCCCCCAGGGTCCCCGTCGACGAAGTGGCGCCAATCCGCTGCACCGACGTGAACTTGGGCGTTCGGGAACGTCGGGGTCCCCTGACCATCAGCGACCCACCCAATGTGGTCCACGTGGAGGTGACTCAGTGCCAGTACGTCGACATCCTCGGGGGAGACACCCGTTCGGGCGAGTTGAGAGAGGAGATTACCGCCGATGAGGGTGCCATGGCCCACGGAGACCGGGCCTATGCCGGCATCGATGAGGGTCATGACGTCGCCAGGGAGCAGGAACGCGCCCACGGGTAGGCGGGGCTCGCCGCCGAACTCAGCCACCAGAGCGTCGGCACCGCCCGTCGGCTGGGATGGAGAGCCGAGGAATTGCGGGTAGTCAGTGAGCGAGAAGAACCCGTCAGAGAGTGCGATCAGTTCGCGCTGGCCGACGCGCAGCCGCTGACTCGCGGCGGTGGACAGCGAGTCGTCGCGATAACGATGGGTATGTAGCGGGCCGGGCAGGACATCCGAGACCATCAGCATTCTCCTTTGAATTTGGTCGATTGAAAAGTCAATCAACCGTATGGTTGGCGCGCGTGTCAAGCCCCCATCTCTGGGAGCAGGCTGGCGAGGCGTCCGTATCAACCAATTGGTTGACGGCGAATCAACTGCATGATTACATCAGCGTGTGCTGTCGATTCACTTCTGCCGAAGGCGCCGATGGATGTCGACCGATCGACGCGATGCTCAGCCCAAGGAGACGAGTAATGGCAGCAGGTGTTCTTGAGCACGCGGGCGAGCCACTCGCGGTGGTTGACGTTTCGGGCCTGTTGGCGCTGTGATGCATTTCACGAACGACGAGGAGGCTATTCGACTGGCGAACGACACCTCATATGGCTTGACGCAGGGTTTTGGACGACGAATGCAGATCGTGTTCAGAATGTCTCCAGCCGAATTCGAGCTGGTGTGGTGTGGGTCAACACTTGGCGAGTCGGCGCCTTCCAGCTGCCGTTCGGCGGCATGAAATCCAGTGGTGTCGGCCGCGAGACCGGACTGAACGCACTAGATGCACACACAGAACAGAAAGCAGTCTGGTATGGGATGGGGTAATAGTCCGACCGACGGCCGCGCCGAGTCTGGAAAACTCCCGGCCTCTACGCTCCCTGGGATTCTCGCACCCACGTCGAGATCGGGACGCGGCCAATGAGCACCACAAGCGGCAGAAGTCGTTTCGGCCGACCGCCCAATCCTCGACTGATCACCGCCGTGCTCGCTTTCGCAGGCATGGGTGCCTCGTTCATGCAGACGATCCTCATCCCGATTCAGTCGGAACTTCCCGAGCTGCTTGACGCCACCCGCGACCAGACGGCCTGGGTGATCACCATCACACTGCTGGTCTCGGCGGTGAGCGTGCCAATCTCTGGCAGGCTCGGCGACATGTTCGGCAAGCGCAAGGTGGCCCTATTACTCCTCGTGCTACTGGTAACCGGCTCGGTCATCGCCGCCCTGTCCACGGACATCGAGGTGCTCATTGTAGGGCGCGGCTTCCAAGGGACCGGCATGGGTGTGATTCCGCTGGGCATATCGATCCTCCGCGACGTGCTCGCCAAGGAACGCCTGGGTTCGGCGATCGCCCTGGTCAGCGCCACCCTCGGCGTCGGAGGCGCACTGGGCCTGCCGATCAGCGCTCTGGTGACCGAGAATTTCGACTGGCACGTGCTGTTCTGGCTCGCCGCCGGCTTCGGCACGACATCCTTCGTGCTGATCTCACTGGTTGTGCCGCCGAGCACGCTCTGCACCGGCGGCCGGATCGACGTTATCGGTGCTCTCGGCCTGGCGATCGGGCTCGTTGCGCTACTGATCGCCGTTTCGAAGGGCAACGAGTGGGGATGGACCTCACCGGCCACCCTCGGACTGCTCGTCGGCGGAGCGGCCGTCCTCCTAATGTGGGGCTGGTTCGAGCTACGGGTCACCAATCCCCTCGTGGATCTCCGAGTGAGTGCACGCGGCCCAGTGCTGGTCACCAACCTCGCCTCAACCGCGATGGGCTTCGCCCTGTTCTCCTCGAGCATCGTCTTCCCGCAACTGCTCGAACAGCCGGAGGAAAACGGTGGGATGGGCGTCACGCTGCTGCAGGCCAGCATCGTGCTGATGCCATCCGGCCTGGCGATGCTGGCGATGTCGCCGGTCGCCGGGCGCCTGCAGCACTCCTTCGGGTCGAAGCCGCTCTTGGTCTCCGGCGCGTTTGTCATCTCGCTGGCCTACACGGTGGCGGTGTTCGTCGACCTGAATGTCTGGCTCGTGCTGGCCATCAATATTGCGATCGGTGTGGGTATCGGGCTCGGCTACGCCGCCATGCCCACCCTGATAATGCAGGCTGTGCCTGCCACCGAGACCGGCGCCGCAAACGGGCTGAATACCCTGATGCGCGCCCTAGGCACTAGCGCCGCCGCCGCCGCGGTTGCAGCCGTCCTGACGGCCTCCGCCGTCGATGTCGGCGGGGCGCTCGTGCCCTCAGCTGACGGCTTCCGGAAGGCGCTGGTGCTTGGCCTGGTCGCCGCCCTGGTGTGCACGGCGGTCGCCGCCCTGATTCCCCGTCCACGCCCGCACGCCGGGGAACACGCTTCGCTCCCGGAGGGGATCATCTGACGATTCCGTCAGGTTCATGGCCTAGTGAGACTCGACTGGTTTGTAGTGCCGTGCACCGTACTACCTAAGACATAAGGCAATGGCGCCCGGCCCTCCGGCTCGATCGTCCAGCCTCACAACTTCACTGATCACGGAGAGCACATGAACAACCAAACGTCGACCAAACCCGTGACTCCGGAGAGCGAACTCGCGCTCGTCGACGACATGGGCGATTTCGCGATCGTCACCATCAACCGACCGGAGAAACGCAACGCCATGAGCCCGGCGGCCATGCGTCAGTTGCCAGCCCCGTTTGCTCAACTTGACGACAAGAAGGTGACTATCCTCACCGGGATCGGGCCGTCCTTCTGTACCGGGGTCGTGGCGGTGGAAGAGAGACGACGACTTCCGATTTCATCGCACCTCGCTGAGATCCGTACTCCCTCACGTGCACACGCCCACTGCGTTCATTCGAACGGAGCACGGCTTAGTGTCACAGCACGACGCTGAGGCCGATCTCCTCCTAGTGAATGCAGAAACTTCCCTGATGGCGGTCGCGGCTGCGGGGCATAATCCGATGCTCGAACAGCCTCTCGAGTTCCTGGATGCCCTTCGAACCGTCATCGGTCCCACGGTCGCCGCTCGATGAACGCGACGAGTAACGCTCAATTCACGGCCCTCATCGAGGGGATCGTGCCGCCGCTCGAGCAGATTCGTGACCGCGTCTGTGTCTCGGAATACTCTCTGGGGAGCGATACGAGAGCTGCCGGGGTCGAACGAAATCGCCTCGATCCTCGTGACCATATGCATGCCGACCACGTTGGGCT
Organism: Mycetocola sp.; assembly: GCA_045629445.1. Classification (GTDB taxonomy): domain Bacteria; phylum Actinomycetota; class Actinomycetes; order Actinomycetales; family Microbacteriaceae; genus Mycetocola_A. Next base: position 16,287 of record JAZQRG010000646.1, read on the forward strand.
GGCTATAGAGACACCGAGCGGGATGACGCCCATGCCAACTCCCTGTAGCGCCTGCCCACAATCAGCGGCCCGATGCTGGTCGACAGAGCGGCGATAACGGACCCCGCCACTACTAAAGGAAGCACGGTCAGCGCGATGCGTCTCTTGCCATACATATCTCCGAGCCGTCCGGAGATGGGCGTGAAGATCGCTGAAACCACCAAGGTCACAGTGATTACTCACGCAGTTGCCTCCCGGGGTTCATTAAGCAGTCAGGCAATTCCGCCTGCAAGGGGACGAGTATGGTTTGCATGAACGCAGCACTCATACCAGCGAGCGCTAGCACCGCGATGACCGCGCGATCATTTCTCGGCCGCCGAAACCAGCGCCGACGCCGCTGGTCCTTTCGATCCAAGCTGCAACCTACCGTTCGCTTCGTCCCTTGTTCTGGACATATCCCGCCAAGAAGACTACGTTAGCAACTAACTAGTTGGTAAAACAATCTTTCGAGAAGGTGCATGTGAGAGCCAACGACGTGCCAGCGGCTATAAATGATGACCAATCTCAACGAGGAGTGCGCATTACATGACTGAAAAGGTGTGGTTCATTACCGGCACATCACGTGGGTTCGGGCGCGCATGGGCAACCGCGGCCCTCGAACGCGGAGACCAGGTCGCCGCTACAGCGCGCGACACCAGCAGCCTCGGTGACCTCGTCGCCAAGTACGGCGACGCGATCCTCCCGATCGCCCTCGACGTCACCGACCGTGATGCCGATTTCGCCGCAGTAAAGCAGGCGCATGAGAAGTTCAGTCGACTGGACGTCGTTATTAACAACGCTGGTTACGGCCAGTACGGCTTCGTCGAGGAGATCACCGAGCAAGAGGCGCGGGCGCAAATGGAGACCAACCTCTTTGGTGCCCTCTGGATCACCCAAGCTGCCCTCCCCTACCTGCGCGCTCAGGGCAGCGGACATATCATCCAGGTCTCGTCGGCCGGCGGGATCACGGCCTCACCGATGGTCGGGATCTATAACGCGTCCAAGTGGGCGCTGGAGGGATTCTCGCAAGCACTTTCGCAGGAAGTCGGCGGCTTCGGCGTCAACGTTACGCTCGTCGAGCCGAGCGGTTTCGCGACGGACTGGCGCGGGTCATCTGCGTCGGCATCGGAGCCTATTGATGGCTACGACGCATTCCGCGAAGCGATCGATGCTCGTCGAAATCAGAACAGAGCGACCGCAGGAGATCCGACCGCGAGCGCGAAGGCGATTCTCGAAATCGTGGATGCGGACGAACCGCCTCTGCGCGTCTTCTTCGGCTCATCTCCCCTCAGAATCGCGAAGGCGGACTACGCCAGCCGCATCGAGACCTGGGAGAAGTGGAACGACGTGAGTGTTCTGGCCCACGGCTAGCAACTCGATCACCGCTCGAGGCCACCCGCCGCGCATTCCTATTTAAGCTACGACCTACCGATGGCTTCGTCGGGTAGGCACAATTCATCAACCGGCTAACATCGTTTCCCGTCGTTCGCGTCTGACGCCCACGGGGCCGAAAGGATAAACAGTTCATGCATGCTTGGCGACTCCTTGAGATCGGTGCAAATCTCCAGCGGGAGGTTGTAAGTGACCCGAGGCCGGCCTGGACGTGAGAAAAGCGCTAATCCCTGTCGGCCGCATCCGGGAGACGCGATGAAGGAGTCCGAAGACTGCGGCATAGCGGCTCAGACAGGACGGCCGGACGACGACGACGACGACGAATCGAACCGCCCTGGCGTCGATCGGGAACGCGACAGAATAGTCATCCTCGGATACAACTGATCCTTTGTTCGAATTGGAGCTCAGTTTGAAGTCAAGCGCTTCCCTTGCGGCACTCGTCGTCTGATCGTCGATCGATACCCACGCGAAGTCCGATGCCGCTTCTTCCGTCCCCATCGCAAGTGCGGACGGCGATCCTATCGGGCAGCAGGGTGGGAAATCGCTTCGGGGCAGCCGAAATAAGTCTCTTACCCTGTACCTACCCCGTAAGGGATTGCCAAGATCATCGCCGGCACGCCCCACTTGAGTCAGCGTCGCGTGTGGATCGCGCCAAGCAGAATGTTGGTCGGCATGAACCGCCGCAGTGATTAGTAGGCTCGGGCGGTCGCGCCCCAGATGAGTCCGAACATGCTGCAGCCTTCCCGATGTTCAGCGACGAGAACCGTGAAGGAGCGCCCGCAAGACGAGACTCATGTCAACGCGGCAAGCGGTGACTCATTAGAGGTCGCTAAAGGAATCCTAGAACGCCATGCCGACAGGGGGAAGCCCTCGAGTGCCTCGTCTCGCCGCGTCGTACGAGAAGTGCTCGTCCGTGAGCCGTTGTGCCGCTTGAAGGGCGGCGCGGGCGCGAACTGCATCCTTTCTTTGGGCCGTCGATTGCGGCGCCTGGCCGAGCGGACTCATCCCGACGATGCCGTAGCGATCCCGGTATGCCGCGACGGTGCACCCGTGCTGTCGCCAAGCAGCGGCAGCTGATCCCCCAGGTGTGGTCCCGAGCGCACGCGTCCACGGCGCCTTCGTCAGCAGCGCCTGATCGAGGACCGCGCTCGCTCGGGCTTCGATCAGGTCGGCTCGCTCGATGAGGGCTCCGCGCATGTCAGCATCCATCGGCCCGGTCGCGCTCGGGATGAGCCCGACCACCAGTCGTGGCGTCGTGCGCGCACGACCTGCACCAGCGACTCGAGCCATCTCTGATGCGATCCTTGCGTGAACGACCGCTGCGACATCCTGCGCGTCGTCGAACGCGCGCACTGCGACAACGCGCGTAAGCAGGCTTTTGATATCGAAGTGGTAGGCCTCAGCCCGCCGGAGCTCGGCGGTCAAAGCTCCGAAGGCATTCGACTCGACGGCGTCGTTAGCCTGGCCCTGCGAGAGCCCGCTCCCTTGCAACGCTGAGACCCATCGGTCGTGCTGTGCGGCTGCCGCAATTGTCTCGTACTCTGCTGCGAGCTGTGCGATCGATCCCCACGCTTCCTGCTCCGCCGCGATCGTTTCGTGCGCAGACAGTTCGGCACCGACATGCTGTAAGACTCCATAGAGGATGCTGCGCGCTGTCGTGTCGGCGTTATCACTCGGGCGCGGTCCGACGTGCGCGACATCGGGCTGATCGATGGCCACGTAGGCCGTATTCGCCGCGCGGCCGCGCGTCATCGCGACGTAGAAGTTCTCCCGCGTCATGCTGAAGGCGACGACGACATGCGCGGTATCCGTCGTGATGCCTTGCGCACGGTGGGAAGTGACCGCATAACCGAGTTCGACATGGCGCTTAACGTACTCGGCAGGGAGCAGCACAGCACTCCCCCACCGCCGACCGTGCCGTCGCACTTCAGCCGACCCGTTCCGGCGCACTCCGATCACAGCCCACCGGTCGCCGTTACGCACCCAGGACCGGGCGGCGCGGAGCCCACGATCGTTGCGGCGCGTAATGACCGTGTCACCGACAGCAGCACGCGTTCCGTCATGGAGGGCGACTTCACGAAGCGCATCGACCCGACCCTCCAAGATCAATTCTGTGCGAGCGCGCACGTTCAGCGACGCCACAGCCTCATTGGAGTCGCTGATCAGAACTGTTACCTTCCCGGCTCGGGTGTCTGCACGCCAAGCCTCGTATGCGGCATCCGCCATCGCCTCAGTGTTGCCTTCGCGAACCCGACCGTGCGTGATGTACATGTCGACGGACTCGGGGGCTCCCTGGCGCAGTCCGAGGGATGCCGTTCTCTCCCAGTCGTGGTTGAAGCGGTACACGTCAACGAGCTCGGGCACGTCCGCACGATTGTGGACCAGGAGTGACAACGCGCCGCCCGCATCGACCGACTGGAGCTGGGCGTAATCACCAACCAGGAGAACCTTTGCGCCAGCGTTCGCGGCAAGTGCGGTGACCCGGTCCAGAGACAGTGTCCCTGCCAGAGACGCCTCATCGATAATCACGAGTTGACCGGAGCAGAACGTCACCCCATGAACCAGGTGGTTCTGCCACCATTTAGCCAGGTTCTCGGTCGTGATACCGAGATCCTCCCCCAGAACCTGTGCCGCAGCCGCCGAAGGGGCGAGCCCAACGACTGACCCCGCACCATGTGCCGCCTCCCAGGCCAGACGGAGCGCATGCATTGCCGTCGTCTTGCCAGCACCGGCCGGACCCACGAGG